>JALHTV010000278.1 GCA_022866005.1 Phycisphaerae bacterium | reverse complement strand
GGACAGGAACAAGCGCTCTTCGCTGCCCTCGGTGACCACAGCCGGGCGGTGGTTCGTCAGATACTCCCGCACGGCCGCCGTCGCCTGAAGGGCCACGGGCACGATCCGCTCCTTGCCGCCCTTGCCCATGACGCGGACGATGCCCAGGGGAACGTTGACGTCGCGGACCGCCAGATGCGCCACCTCGGCTGCTCGCATGCCCGTGGCGTACAGCATCGCCAGGATCGCCCGGTCGCGCGGGGCGTGCGCGTCGCTGTCGGCCTGGGGGGCGCCGATCAGGGTCCTGGCGGCCGAATCGTCCAGGACCGTCGGCAGGCGATTCCACTTCTTGGGCGATTCCAGGATCGCTGAGACGTCCTTGGTCAGGACGCTCTGGAGCACCAGGTACCGGCAGAACATCCGCACCGCCGCTAGCGCCCGCGCCACCGACGCGACGCTCAGCCCGGCGTCCTTGCCGGCCCGCAGGAACTCCTCGATGTCGCGCGCGGTCAGGTCCTTCAGCCGGCACCGGCGCCGACCCAGGAACTCCAGGAGCCGCCGCAGGTCGCGCCCATAGGCCAGGCGCGTGTTGAGGGCCAGACCGCACTCGGCTTGGAGATAGTCCAGAAACCCCCCCACCGCCCCGGGCGCATCACGAAGCCGTGAGTGCCCTGGCACGGCCTTTAGGCTTGTCCGGCGTACGGTCATGGGCGACGGCGTCCTGATAGATGGGGCACGCGGTGTACCGATTGGCGCAGTAGGCCATAGCCGCCGGGAGGTTCCGCAACGTCCACTGGCCGCCGCAGCGGGCGTCGGCCTTGTTCAAGAACGGGCACACCAGTATTCTCCTGCCAGGCCGGTTGAGAGTCCAAGACCTGCCGCTGTTCTCTATCGACACGCCCTCCAGCAGGAGATTAGCGATTCGCGTCCAGGCAGGGCCGCGCAGCCATTGAACGCGGCAGGCCGAGGGGGTAGGATCCCCCCACAGGACCCGGCAATTCACATTCGGCCCGGCTAGGAAGCGGACATGGCAGAGTACACCTACGATCAGCTCAGGAACATGACGGTGGCGGACCTTCGCAAGATCGCCGACGGTATCAAGCACGACGCCCTGGAAGGCCACAGCACCATGCACAAGGACCACCTGCTGCCGGCCCTGTGCAAGGCGCTGAACATTCAGGTGCACCACGTGGCCGTGGGGGCGCACAAGACGCAGATCAAGACCCTGATCCGCCGGCTCAAGGCCGACCGCGACAAGGCGCTCGCCGGTGGCGACCACGCCAAGCTCGCCCAGGTGCGCCAGCAGATCCACACCCTCAAGCACCGCCTCCGCCGCATGGCCGTCGATGCGTAGCAGACGCCCGCAGCCGTCGATGGCCCGTAGCCAGCCGCGCTCGATGAGCGCAAAGAGAGACCGCACGGCCGGAGCCGGGGCCGTGCGGTTCCCATCGACCGAGGGCGCCCTACGTGGGCGCCCTGCTAACACGTAGCGGCAGGTCTACTCCTCCTGACTCGATGCCCCACCGGAGGCGTCGGCGACGGCCTGATCGGTGGAGCCAGCTTTCATCTCCTCCCACTTGGCGGAGGCCCACTGAGCCACCCGCCAAGACACGTCATGCGCGCACACGTAGCATTTCTTAACGAAGGGCCTCAGGTCAGGGGCGCCGGGCTGGCGGCCAAGCTCGTAGCCGCCATAGAACACCCCAACCAGCAGGATAAATGTCAGCAGCTTCCTCATCGCACGCAATGCCTCCCAGTACGGTTCCATCACGGTTCGGCCAGGCGGGTCCCTCCGGCCCGCCCAGGCCGCCGTGCAAAGGAAACATACGATTCACTCTAGGCAGCGGGCAAACGGACCCCCGGGACTATCGCACCCAGGAAGAAACGGGTTCCGAGGACCTGGGAGGGGGGCGCAGAATATCGCTTTTGTTCCGTTCGTGCTGATTAAGTGGGCCGTAGGGTTTGCCGAGTACTTAGCAGAAGCCCTCTGCCCGCCTCGGCTTGCAGCGGCTGCGCAACGGCTTTCGACATCATGGGTTAGCCCGTGTACAAGGACTACTTCCAGCTCAAGGGCGAGCCGTTCAACCTCACACCGGACCCGCGGTATCTCTACTTGACCAGCCAGCATCGCGAGGCACTGGACCACCTGCTGTACGGCATCACGCAGCGGAAGGGCTTCGTCCGCCTGACGGGCGAGGTGGGCACGGGCAAGACCACCTTGTGTCGGGCGCTGCTGGCGGAGCTGGGCCCGCGATACCACACGGCCTTGATCCTCAACCCCACCCTGTCACCATCCCAGTTGCTGCGGGCCATCGTGGAGGAGTTCGGCCTGGACGCCAGGGGCGGCGACCGCCTGACCTACCTGCGGAGGCTGAATGAGTTCCTGCTGGAGATCAACTCGCGGGGCCGGGACGCCGTGCTGATCATCGACGAGGCGCAGGACATGTCCATCGCGGCCTTGGAGATGGTCCGGCTGCTGAGCAACCTGGAGACCGAGTGTCACAAGCTGCTCCAGATCGTGCTCGTCGGCCAGGAGGAGCTGCGCGACATTCTGGCGGCCCCGGCGCTGCGGCAACTGGCCCAGCGAATCATGGTCTGCTACCACCTGGGGCGGATGGACGCTCACGAGACCGAGCAGTACCTCCACCACCGCCTGCGGGTCGCCGGCGCCGCGTCGGAGTCGCCGGTGCAGTTCGACCGCTCCGCCGTGCGCGAGGTCTACCGCTACTCCCGCGGCACGCCACGGCTGATCAACGCCATCGGCGACAAGGCGCTGCTGGCCGGCTTCGTGCACCAGACCAACCACATCGACCGCCGCCTCGTCCGCCTGGCCGTAGGTGAGCTGAAGGAGGCCGGATAATGAGCCTGATCCACGAGGCGCTGAAGCGCGTGGAGGCTCAAAAGGCCCCCAACGGTCCCGCCCCTCCGCTGGTGGCGGGCGAGCCGACTAAGACCTCCGCGGTGCCGCCGCTGCGGGTCGCTTCGGGTCCGTCGGGCCCGCCGGCGCCGCCGGCACCGAGCCTGTCGCGCGCCCTGTTCACCAAGTCTCCCATCGCCATGGCGCTGGGGATGGCCGTGGCCATCAGCGCCACGGTGATGGCGATGCGCATCGTGCAGCGTGACATGGCCGTGCCGCCAATCTCGGTGTTGTCGCCCGCCCCCAAACGGCCCTCCCCTGTCGCCGCCCAGCCTCCCAAGCCCGCTTCGGTCAGCCTGGCCCAGCCTACGACTCAGCCAACCGCTGCCCCCAAGGTCAGCGCCCCGCCGAGCCCCGCTCCGGCCGTCGCGACGCTCGCGCCCGCCGTCGCTACGCCCGCTCCGCCACCCGTGGCTGTGGCCACGCCCTCGCCGCCAGTTTCACCTGAGGAACCCCCTCTCGCTCACCCCGTTGCGCGCCAGCCCGCGGCGGCGTCGAAGTTCAAGGTCAACGGAATCATGTCCGGGCCGACGGGCGGCGCGGCCCTGATCAACGGGAGGATGGTCTACGTCGGCCAGGAGGTCGACGGGGCGCGGCTGGTGGCGATGACGGCCAACAGCGTGGAGCTGGAGATCGAGGGCGTGCGGGTCACGATGGGCATTCAACCCTAAGGGCGCCAGGGCGGGGGAAAAGGCGACTCACTTCCCGCCGCGCAGGGCAGCGTCCTTCTGCATCACGGCCTGGGCCTGCAACTGCTTGAACTCCCGCAACTTCTGGGCCAGATCGGCGTCGCTCAGCGCCAGGATCTCCGCGGCCAGGAGGGCGGCGTTGGTCGCCCCGGCCGGACCGATGCTCATGCAGGCCACCGGCACGCCCGGGGGCATCTGGAGCGTGCTTACCGCGGCGTCCACTCCGCCCAGCGGCCCCGAGGGGATCGGCACACCGATGACCGGCAGCGTGGTGCTCGCCGCGATCGCGCCCGCCAGGGCCGCACTCATCCCCGCCCCGGCGACGATCACCTTCAGCCCGCGCTGGGCCGCGGAGGCGGCATACTCCTGGGCCGCCTGCGGCGTGCGGTGGGCCGAGAGAACCCGCATCTCGCAGGCAATGCCGAACGTCGCGAGCTGATCGGCGCACCGCCGCATCGTCTCGACGTCGCTGTCGCTGCCCATCACCACGGCGACCAATGGCTTGGGTTCCACCATGAGCATTTCCTTCCCGGTGGCCTCACGGCCACACCCGGCGGCGGCCTGTTGCTCGCGCCGGCCATCTTACCGCACCGCCCACCGACCCCCCACGCCGCGCCGAGCATTTCCTCTCTCATGCGCCCCGCGGCCCTCGGAAGTCCAGCGCCACCTTCACCGCGCCGTGTCGGGCCTTGTGCATGGCCACTGCCAGCGCCACGCGGTAATCCTCAATGCCGAAGGTGTGCGTCAGCAGGGCGCCGACCTTGAGCGCACCGGATCGCATCAGCTCGTGGGCCAGCCGGTAGGTCTCGACCCGCCGGCCGTGGTAGTGCTCCAGCCCGCGGCCGAAGGCCCCTGAGACCTTCAGCTCCTTGAACCACAGGGCCGTCAGCTCGATCGAGCCGCCGTGGCCGGTGCCCACCAGGACCACCTGGGCCCCGCTACCGGCCCACTTGAGACTCTCGTTGAACGACTGGCTGGTGCCGACGCAATCGAAGACCGCATCGTACCCGCCGCAGAGCATCCTGTTGCCGAATCGCGAGTGCACCACGTATCCGCCGGTGGCCTTGGCGACGGCCCCGAAGCGCTCTGCACCGCAGCGCGGCAGCGACAGGAAGGCGTCGGCGCCGAAGCGTCTGGCCAGGCGCTCCAGGTAGCCGGCGGGTTCGATGGCCTCGATCCTGCCGGCGTAGCCGGTCGCCCGCAGGCAGGCGATGGTCGCCAGGCCCATCACGCCCGCACCGATCACGGCCACCTGCCGCGCGGGCGAGAGGTCGGCCCGCAACACGGCGTGCAGGGCGCAGGCCGCCGGGTCGGTCAGCAGGGCCTGGGCATCGCTGAGTTCCTCCGGCACGGCGACCAGTTGGCTGTGGTGGGCCACGAAGAACTCCCCCAGCGAGCCCCCGGTGCGGCTGTTGTAGCCGATGCTGGTCCCGGCCGGCAGGGCGGCTGCCCCCATGCCCGCGGCGGCCAAGTTCGCGCACGGTCCGTTCTCCGAGCGGCAGGGGCGGCACGGTGGGTCGATGCCGCGGACGCGGCAGTTCAGCGTCGGCTCCACGCACACCCGGCAGCCCACCCAGTCCTCGTCCACGTCTGCCCCGACGGCCTCGACGACGGCGACGTTCTCGTGCCCCAGCCCCATCGGCATGGAGCTGAAGGCCTGGAGGATGGAGTTGGGCGGCTGCTTCTGCGCGAGGATGGCCAGGTCCGTGCCGCACAGCCCGCCGAGCAGCGTCCGCAGGAGGACCCACTCCTCGGTCGGCAGGGTCGGGGGAGGCATGTCGCGCAGCCGCAGGCCCGCCAGGCGCGACAGGCGCAATCCCGGCCAGATCGGCGACAGCAGCTTGCACGCGGCCCAGCCCGGTGGAGTGGCCTGGTAGACTATCGCTTTCATCCTGGGCCATAGAGATAATCGCCGACGATGCAAAAAGAAAGGCGCAATCCCCCCCCGCGCCCTGTGATTGCCGATTGCCGATCCAGCCTTCGCAGCCGAAGCGTCTGCTTCGGCGGAGTAGGCTTGCCAATTGCCGATCGTCCTCCCTTTGCTGCGGGTGTGACATCCGCAATCCGAAATGGCCGGCCATTTGTGCGTCGCATTCTCTCTGCCACGTTGTTGCCGGTGTGCCTGCTGGCTGCTATTGGAGGTTGCCAAAAGCCCATGCACTTTCCCGCACAATCGATTGCTTCCGCGGCCCAGGCCGCCGGTGCCGTAGCCGCCTACGACACCGACGGCGACGGCCAGGCGGACTTCTTCACCTTCGCCAACCCCGCCGGCCGGATCACGCGCCTGGGCTACGGCGCGACGCCCGCCGGCGAAGCCAAGCAGATCCTGCACCTAGACGACCCTACCTCCGTCGCCCGGCGGCACCTGGTGATCATCCTCGACGGGTTCGGCTACGACGTGGTGAAGGGCTACTACGACTCCGGGGGCCTGAGGCTGTTCCATCCGCCCTCGCGGGTCATCGCCCCCTACCCCACGCTGACCGACCTGGCGCTGGAGGACGCCCTGGGCTACGTGACCTGCGAGGCCTTCGAGGCCAAGTACTACGATCGCACCCGCGAGCGGATCGTCGGCGGGTCCTGGGCGTATCTGGCGGGCGCCAACCAGCCCTACAACCGGCTGCTCGACTACCGCGCCAAGCTGATCTGGGACGCCCTGGGGTACGTCGCGCCCCGGGACGTCTTCGGCAAGGAGGTCAATGACCTGGCCCGGTTGCTCGCGCGGAGCCACCAGCAGGAGATCCTCGGCTACCTGGTCAGCTCGGCCGGCATCAGCACGGCCGACGGCGCCGAGGGCCAGAGGCGGGCGCTGGCGCTCGTCGACCGTCTGGTCCACCAGGCCGTCTGGTCCAGCCGCGGTCGCGTGCAGGTGACGCTGCTGGCGGACCACGGCCACTCGTACACGCCCGGCAAGCAGCTCCGCCTGGAGGAGTACCTCAAGTCCAAGGGCTGGCGCGTGACGGATTCGCTCCGCCGCGACCGCGACGTCGCCTCCGTGCGCTTCGGGCTGGAGACCTATGCCAGCTTCGGCTGCCGCCGCCCGGCGGAGCTGGCCGCCGACCTGGCGGAGTGCCCCGGCATCACGGTCGCCAGCTACGTCGAGGGAGATTCGGTAGTGGTGCGGTCAGCCGGCGGGGCGCGGGCTGTCATCCGCAAGAAGGGGGACCGGTATGGCTACGAGGTCCAGACGCGCGACCCGCTGGCGCTCCAGGGCATCCTGGCCTCCCTCCAGGCCGACGCCGGGGGGTTCTATGACGACCGGGGGGTCTTCGCGGCCACCGCGGACCACGAGTTCCCCGATCCGCTTCAGCGCCTCTGGCGCGCGCACTTCTCGGTGGCCAAGCACACACCGGATGTGATCGTGTCGCTGGCCAACGAGTATATCTCCGGGGCCGCGTCGTTCGGTGGAGCGGTGAAGGTGGCCTCGACGCACGGCGGCCTCAACCGGGCCAACTCCACCACCTTCATCATGTCAACTATCGGCCCGCTGCCGGCGCTGATGCGATCGGCCGACATCCCGGCCGCGATGTCGACCCTGCTGGGCCGACCCTGGCCGGCGAAAAAGCCCGCCCCTTAATTGTGGATTGCGGAATGCGGATTGCGGATTGCCAATTTGTGGGTCGAGATTCGGAATTCGCCACCTTCCGCCCGCTCGCCACCCATTGCCAATCGTCAATCGTCAATTGGCAAGCCTACTCCGCCGAAGCAGACGCTTCGGCTGCGAAGGCTGGATCGGCAATCGCCCTCACCGGCTGATGACGAAGATGGCCAGGTCGGCGTAGTAGTTGGGGTCCTGGCGGACCTCGGTGCCGGCCTCGGTGTCCAGGGCGATCTGGCGGTGGACGGTGATGCCGCGGTCGGCGCAGAACTGCTGGAAGTCCGCGATGGAGCAGAAGCGGATGTTGGGCGAGTCGTACCACTTGTGGTGGAGCTGGCCCGGCGATTCGGGCGCCCTCCCCTGCTCGGCGAGCACCTTGCGCAGCTTGTAGTAGGCAAAGTTGGGGAAGCTCACGATGCAGCGTCGGCCCACCCGCAGCAGCTCGCGGACGACGCCCTCCACATCGCGCACGGCCTGGAGGGTCAGCGACAGCACCACGAAGTCGAACTCCCGGTCGCGGAAGGTGGCCAGTCCCTTGTTCAGGTCGGCCTGGATCACGTCCACGCCCCGCTGCACCGAGGCGATGACGGCCTGCTCGTCCAGCTCCACACCCACCAGCCTCTCGTGCCCGCGGGCGGTCAGCATGGTCAACAACTGGCCTTCCGCGCAGCCCAGGTCCAGCACGCTGGTGTGCGGCGGGATCAGCTCGACGATGCGGTCGTAGTCCAGGCGCTGGGGCTGGAAGATGCTCGTGGGCCTGGGCCCGGCCGGGGCCTCACTGTTCGTCCCCAGGGGTGCCCCGCCCAGGTTGGCCAGGAACGCGCGGACCAGCTCGCCGTAGCGATCCACGTCGTCGGGCACCAGGAAGGCGTCGTGCCCGCAGGCGCTGGTGACGTTGCAGTAGCTCACCGACTTGTTGGTCGCCAGCAAGGCCGCGACGATGTCCTCGGATTGGCTGGGCGGAAACAGCCAGTCGCTGGTGAAGCTGACGACCAGCCAGCGGCACTGGCTGGGCGCCAGCGCCTCGGCCAGTTGCGAGCGGCTGTGGCCCAGGTCGAACAGGTCCATCGCCATCGACAGCGTGATGTAGCTGTTGGCGTCGAACCGCTCCACGAACTTGCTGCCCTGATAGCCCAGGTACGAGCCGACGGAGAATTCCTTCTCGAACTCCGTGGCCACGTCGCGCGGCTGGAGGCGGTCGAGGTCGAACTTCTCCTGCATGGCCTGCGGCGAGAGGTACGTGATGTGCCCGATCATCCGCGCGATGGCCAGCCCCACCGCCGGGCGCGTGCTTTCCTCGCCGTAGCGCCCGTCACGGAAGTGGGGATCGTGCAGGATCGCGTTGCGCCCCACCACGTCGAAGGCCAGCGCCTGGCTGGTGAGCCGCGCCGAGGTGGCCAGGGCGATCGCCCCGGCGACCTGGTCGGGGTAGCGGATGGCCCAGGCCAGCACCTGGTGCCCGCCCATCGAGCCGCCCACCACGGCCCGCAGGCGGCCGATGCCCAGGTGGCCGATCAGGCGCTTCTGGTGCGCCACCATGTCGCCGGTGGTAATCGTGGGGAAGTCCGCCCCATACGGCCTGCCGGTGGCGGGGTTGATGCTGCCCGGCCCGGTCGTGCCGCGACAGCCGCCCAGGATGTTGGGGCAGATGACGAAGAGCCGATCCGTGTCGATCGGCCGGCCGGGACCGACCACGCCGGCCAGGTCCCACCAGCCGGGACCGTCCTGCTCATCGTGGCGCGCCACGTGCGAGTCGCCGCTGATGGCGTGGCAGATCAGCACGGCGTTGTCCCGCCGCTCGTTGAGCTGTCCGTACGTCTCGAAGACCACGGTCGTCCGCGGAAGCACGCCGCCGCGCTCCAGCTCCAAAGGCTCCTCGAACGTGACGGTCTGCGCGTGCTTCAGCGGAGCGCCGCTCCGCACGCTGTCGCTGCTATTCAGGAATCCGCTATCGCTATTGCCCATGTCTTACTCCGCGACACCTGGGCGACCAGGCCACCGGCCCGTGCGCGCAGCGCCAGGCCCGGAGGGTGCCGATTGGCGGGAAGCGCACCCCCGCCAGAGGTGGCGGGTCTGCCGTTGCCCACGGGCACACCTTTCCACGGGCCACATCGGTCCCTGTCGGGCTGGCTGCGGCACCTTACCCTTCGACCATCTGGGGGCAGGTTGCCGTGCGGTCATCGGGCCAGGACCCTCGCGCACTCTTGATGCCGATCCGATACTACCGCCTCCCCTGCCGCCGGTCAATCGCAATCCTCTCCTGCGCGGCGGCGGTAAGCGGCTGTTCGCCTGCTCGGCAGTGCCTCAATCGTTATAATGGTTCGCCATGCGCGTTGCCGGAAAGCATCCTTCCCCCATCCCGTTTCGGCGCAGAGGCCCCGCCGCGGAGGCCCGGCCATGAAGCGCCTGGTCCTCGGCACGCGGGGTTCGCCCCTGGCCATGTGGCAGGCCCATTGGGTCGCCCAGGCCCTGCGGCGTGCGGCCGGGGTCGAGGCCGAGCTGAAGGTCATCACGACCCGCGGCGACCGCCTGCTGGATGCGGATGCCCCCGCCGCAGGCAAGGGATTGTTCACCAAGGAACTGGAGCGCGCCCTGCTAGCGGGCGAGATCGACCTGGCCGTGCACAGCCTCAAGGACCTGCCCGTCGATTCCCCGGCCGGCCTGCTCCTGGGCGCCGTCCCGCTGCGCGAAGACCCCGCCGACGTGCTGGTCTCCCGCCAGGCTGCCAGCTTGGAAGATCTGCCGCGCGGATCGGCAGTGCTGTGCGGCTCCCCGCGGCGGCGGGCGCAGGTGCTTGCCCGCCGGCCCGATCTGGACGCCCAGCCCGTCCGCGGCAACATCCACACGCGCCTGGCGAAGTTCGACGCGTCCTCGACCGCGGGCATGATCCTCGCCCGCGCGGCCCTGACGCGGCTGGGGTTGGAGGATCGGATCCGCTGCCGCTTGGACCCAGCCGACTTCCTGCCCGCGCCCGGCCAGGGTGCCCTGGCCATCCAGTGCCGCGCGGATGGCGCCGAGCCGCGCCGCCTGGCTGAGGACATCGACGACGCTCGCGCCCACGCAGCCACGGCCTGCGAGCGGGCGGTGCTGGAGGGTCTGGGCGGCGGCTGCCGCATGCCCATCGGCGCCTACGCGCGCCTCGCCGGCGACGGCGCTGCGCTCGTCGTCACCGCCCTGGCCGCCGCACCGGACGGCTCGCAACTGGTCAAGGCGACGATGCAGGCCCCTTGTGAGGACCTCGCTGCGGCCCGGGCGCTGGGGCTGAAGCTCGCCGAGCACCTCAAGGCCGCCGGGGCCGAGGACATCCTGCGGCAACTGGCCTCACCCCGGGAGGACTCCCCGTGACGGGCGGCAAGGTCTATCTCGTCGGCGCCGGTCCGGGCGATCCGGGCCTGCTCACCCTTCGCGGCGCGGAGTTGCTCGCCCGGGCCGACGTGGTCGTCTACGACCGCTTGATCTCACCGCGGCTGCTGCGGCACGCCCGCCCGCAGGCCGAGCAGATTTACGTAGGCAAGCAGCCCGCCACCGCAACGGGTTTCACGCAGGAGCAGATCAACGCCCTGCTGGTCGAGCAGGCCCGCGCGGGCAAGACGGTGGTGCGCCTCAAGGGCGGCGACCCGATGATCTTCGGGCGCGGCGGCGAGGAGGCGCTGGCGCTCGCGGCGGCGGGGGTGGACTTCCAGATCATCCCGGGCGTCACGGCTGTCTCAGCCGCGGCGGCGGGCGCGGGCATCCCCGTGACGGGCGGCAAGGTCTATCTCGTCGGCGCCGG
>JALHTV010000277.1 GCA_022866005.1 Phycisphaerae bacterium | reverse complement strand
AAGTCACCCCGGGTCGCGTCGCCGCCGACTGCGGCCGAGCGGCCTATGCGTACATCCAGGCCGCCGCCGTGGGCGCGCTGGCCGGGCACGTCGCCGCCGTGGTCACCAACCCCATCAACAAGGAGGCCCTCAGCCTGGCGGGCGTGGACTTCCCGGGGCACACCGAGATCTTCCAGTCGCTCACCGGCGCGCCTCGGGTGTGCATGATGCTGGCCAGTGAGACGCTCATGATCAGCTTTGTCACCACGCACGTGGGGTACGCGGACGTGCCGGGGCGGCTGACGCGGCAGCGAATCCTGGACGTGATCGAGCTGACCGCCCAGGCCGTCGCGGCCCTGCGCGGGCGCGCGGCGCGGCTGAGCGTCTGCGGGCTGAACCCCCACGGCGGCGAGCACGGGCTGTTCGGGCGGCGCGAGGAGGAGGAGTTGCTCGCCCCCGCCGTCCAGGCCGCCCGGGCTGCGGGGCTGGACGTCGAGGGCCCGCTGCCGCCCGACACGGCCTTTGTTCCGGCACGGGTCGCCCAGCGCGACGCGATCGTCTGCATGTACCACGATCAGGGGCACATCCCGTTCAAGATGCTGGCGTTCGACACCGGCGTGAACATCACGCTGGGGCTGCCCATCGTCCGCACGTCGGTGGACCACGGCACGGCCTTCGACATCGCCTGGACCGGCAAGGCCTCTCCCACGAGCCTGATCGCCGCGGTGCACTGGGCCGTGGCGCTGAGCCGGACGCGGCAGGCGGGCGGGCCATGAGGATCGCGATCCTCGCAGACGACTTCACCGGGGCTGCGGAACTGGCCGGGGTGGCGATGCGGTGCGGACTCTCGGCCGAGGTGCAGGAGAGCTACGATCTGGCCTCCGCCGCGGATGTCATCGTCCTGAACACCGACAGCCGCTCGCTGCCCCCTCCGCAGGCCGCTGCGCTCGTAGCGGAGGTCGCCCGACCGCTGCGACAGGCGGCGCCGTGGGTCTACAAGAAGGTGGACTCGGTCCTTCGCGGGCCGATCGTGGCCGAGATCGAGGCAGCCTTGGACGCACTGGCTCTGGAGCGGGCGATGCTGTGCCCGGCCAATCCCTCGCTGGGCAGGACCGTCCGCGGCGGACACTACTACATCGGTAACGTGCTGCTGCATCAGACTAGCTTCGCCGCCGACGGCGAATACCCCGCCGCCACCAGCGACGTTCTGGCCCTGCTGGGACAAGGGGCCATGCCGATATCACTGCTCCAACCCGGCGGGGACCTGCCACCGCGAGGCATCCTCGTCGGCCAGGCCGAAAGCGCCGCCGACCTGGCGGCCTTGGCCCGACGCGTGGACGAGCACACGCTGCCGGTCGGCGGGGCGGAGTTCTTCGCGGCTGTCCTTGAGGCCAAGGGGCACGCGCGGGCCAAGGCAGCCCCTGTGATGCCGCCTGGCCGGGGGCCCAGGCTGTGGGTCTGTGGCAGCGCGGCGGCCTATGCCGCCAGGACGATCGCCCAAGCCCGCGCCCACGGGTTGCCCATTCTGCCTATGCCACAGGAAGTGCTGACTGGGGCTGCCGCGGCGCCCAAGGCCATGCGGACCTGGGCCGACCAGGCCGCCGAGGCGCTGGGGCAGTCTGGAGCGGCCGTGGTGTCGATAGGGACGGGCAGCGAACGCCCCGGCTCGGCTGAGGCGCTGACGGTGCACCTGGCGGAGCTGGCCGCGGCCGTGCTGGACCGGTGTGGCGTGAAGCAGGTGTACGTCGAGGGCGGGGCGACGGCGGCGGCGCTGGCGCGGCGGATGGGGTGGGGGCGCTTCGCGGCGCTTGGCGAGTTAGCGCCGGGCGTGGTCGCGTTGCAGGTGTTGGGCGCCGGCGGCCCGGTGCTTACAATGAAACCGGGCAGCTACGCCTGGCCTGAGGAACTCTGGGCTTGACCTGCGGCCTGGCCGCGGCCCTTGCCGATGAACACCAAGCCGGCCCGGTGGCGGAACTGGCAGACGCAAGGGACTTAAAATCCCTAGCCCAGAAATGGGCGTGTGGGTTCGAATCCCGCCCGGGCCATCCTGCTTCGCTCCCGTACGGGAGCTTCGCAGGACTTGTCCTGTGAAGGCGAGCGAAGCGAGTGAAGCAGGATGCCCTGCGTAGCCTTGGCGAAGCAGGGCATCCGATCAAGAGAAATGTCATGAAGTACGTTTATCTCCTGAGGAGCCTGTCGCACCCCGCCAAGAGGTACGTCGGGACCACTGAAGACTTGCGTCGTCGCCTAGCCGAGCACAACGCTGGCCGATCCGCGCATACGCGCCGTTACACTCCATGGCGATGCGTTGTCGCCATTAGGTTTGCCGACGTCACGAAGGCCGAAGCTTTTGAAGGATATCTGAAGAGCGGTTCTGGCCATGCGTTCGCAAGGCGCCACTTCTGGTAGCTCAGCTTCGGTCCCGGGGGTGCCTGCGGGGCGCTGGTCTATCCCCAGATGGAGAGCCACGGGGCTGGTACGGCGCTGTGATTAGCCCGCCTGGTTCACTGTGCCCTCAGGACGTGCTACGATTCCACATGTGCAGCCCATGAGCGTCGTGGGTCAGATATTTCGTGGCCAGAATGGACTTGCTGGACACCCGTGGGTCTGACGGATGCAGGGTTCTATTCAGCGCGTTCGCGATGTGATCCAGGGTCGGCTGCCCGACTGCCCGCCCTTGTTCGATCTGCTCCGCAACGATGCCGTCATCAACCACTTCACCGGGCGGACGCTCACCGTAGAGAACGCCCCCCAGGCGGTCTTTGCCGCCTATGAACCCGCCATCGACGCCACGCGCGCCTCCGTCCGCCTGCCGAAGCACGAAGCCACTCGCACACTCCCCGACGGGCGCCAGCAGCGCGACTTCCGCTGGACGACCTGGTCGCAGCCCGTGCGCTACGCCGACGCCGAGGCCTACGCGGCTGCCAAGCGCAACCTGCTGGACGCCTACGACCCGGGCTGGACGGCGGAGAAGCAGGCCCGCGTGGACAGGTGGCTCGCCGACCTCGCCGACTGCCGGCGGCGGCTGGGGGAGGTGTTCTACTTTCCCTCCAGCCGCGGCGTGAACCTCACGGCCACCTACCACGAGGTCGGGATCGAGCAGTTCAGCTACTACCTGGCCGACTGCCCGGGCATCATCGACGAGCTGCTGGAGAGGAACACGCGGATCGCCGAGGCGTGGATCGCTCACCTGCCTGATGGCCACGGCGTCGAGGCGGTGTTCCTGGCTGATGACCTCGCCTTCAAGACCGGCCTGTTCATGAGCCCCGTGTGGCTGGGCGAGCATTACTTTCCGCGCCTGGCCCGGGTGATCGCCGCGTGGCACGCCAAGGGCGCCAAGATGCTCTTCCACTCCGACGGGAACCTGATGGCCGTGCTGGACCGCCTCGTCGCCTGCGGCATCGACGGGCTGAACCCCATCGAGGTCAACGCCGGCATGGACGTGGGCGAGATCCACCGCCGCCACCCCAAGCTCTGGATGGCCGGGGGGATCGACCTGTCCCACCTCCTGCCGTACGGTACGCCGCAGGAGGTGGCCCAGACCGTCCGGCGGACCCTCGAGGCCGCCGAAGGGCGGATCATGATCGGCTCCAGCGCCGAGCTTCAGAATTCCGTGCCGCTGGCTAACTTCCTGGCCATGCGCGACGCGGTGCTCAGCTACCGCTACTAAGCCAGGGCGCCTGTCTGCGATGGGCCCGGCGTGGGGAACCAAACGCCGTTCGGAGTTTGTTAGCACGCCTCTTGAGCCCGCACCCTTGGCTGTGCTACAAGACAGGTTGTGTCAGCACCAGGCAGGGAAGAATTCGTCTGCGAGGAGATGACCCCCGCGTCGGGCACGGGGGATGTGGCCGGCATGGCCCGAGGCGAGCCGGGGCTGCCGGCATCGTTCACCTGGCGGGGCAGAAAGTATCGCGTGGCCGGCGTGATACGGAAGTGGAAGTCCTCCGGGCCGTGCCGCAGCGGCGGCGGGGAGATGTACCTGCGGCGACACTGGTGGAAGATCCTCACCGACCCGCCGATGGTGATGACGGTCTACTGCGACCGCCAGGCCAAGGACCGCAGGCATGCCAAGGCCCGCTGGTGGGTCTACACGGTCGCCGCGGCGGGGCGTCCGTCCCCTTCGGGGGGCCGTCCCTCCCGCAGGCGCCGCTGCGGTAACTGAGCGGATGCGGGCCAGGCGCTGCCGGTCCGCGGGCCGATGTTGACCCGCTGGGCGCGCCGGCGTAAGCTCGTCGTTATCTCCGATCTCGTGCCGACCGCCCCCGGGCTGCGCAGGCCGAGCGGGGACTGTGGCCTGGCTCGGGGACATTTCTGATGGATGAGACGATGGCCAGGTGGAACGAGCCACGAAGTCTGCTGCGCCACGCCTCACTCGGTGTGGAATTCACCGTGATATTCCTGGTCCCGCTGGGTGTGGGCTTCTGGTTGGACGGCAAGGAGGGCACACGTCCTGGATTCATGCTGCTGGGTGGGGCGATCGGCTTTGCCCTGGGGCTGTGGCGGGTCGTCCGCCAGGCCCGCCAGGTCCAGAAGGACCTCGGGCGGGAAGATCGCGAGTGCCGGTCCGACGCGGCCGAATAGCCGGCCACCCGGGGCCGGCATGACAGGAGTTGCGTCATGGGAACCGTCCGCATGCGGTTGAGCTTCTGGGCGATCCTGGGGTGGGTGGGTGCGATCGGCCTGCTCGCGGGCGCGATCGGGGCCTGGCCGACCTGGCGCCTGGCCGGACAGGAGGGCCTGGTGGGCGAGGTGCTGGCGGCAGCAATCGTGCTGCCGATCGTGCTCGCCAGCGCCGTGATCGTGTGGGCCGTAGCCTCGCACGGTCCGGGTCTGGCGGCTGCGGCCTTCATGGCTGCGGGGGTGGTGCGCCTGGCCGCGGTGGTCGCGACGGCGCTGATCCTCTATCAATTCGTTCGGCCTCATACGGTGGCGTTCCTGATCTGGGTAGGCCTGCTCTACCTGGTTACCGTGATCGGTGAGGGCGTGTGGCTGGCCCGGGCGCTGAAGCGCGATGCGTTCCTCGTGGCCCTGGGCCGGGTCGATCGGCCGTCGCCGTGGTGAGCTCCGCCCGCCGGGCCAAGCGCCGCGATGGGTGCGGCCTTGCATTTGCCGGCAACGTCGCGTTAACTGTCTTGCTACCGCAGGGAAACCACGCGTGCTGCTGGCCTCAGCCAACCTGATCGACCGGATCGCCGACCAGCCCTGGCCGGGCTGCCAGGTGCACGTGTTCGGTGTGACGATCACGTGGATGTCCAGTTGCATCGCCGCGATGGTGCTGGCGGCGATTATTCTTCTGGCGACGGTCCTCCCCCTGGCCCGGCGCCGCCAGGAGGTGCCGCACGGGGCGGCCGGGGTGCTCGAGGTGCTGGTCTACTTCGTGCGCGACATGATCGCCCGCCCGGCCCTTCATGAACAGGCCGAGCGATTCATGCCGCTGCTGCTGACCCTGTTCCTGTTCATCCTCACGGTTAACCTCGTGGGCATCCTGCCGCTGGAGGCGGTGTCGGGGCTTGTGCCGGGCATGCCCCGGATCGGCGGGGTGGCGACGGCCCTACCCCCGGTGGCGGGGGCCCTGGCACTCATTGCCCTGGCCACGATCGTGCTATCGGGCCTGAGCCGCCAAGCGCGGCTGTTCCACCAGCGCCGCGGCCTGCCCATGGTGCTGTGCGTCCTTATCTCGCCGGTCCTGTGGATCCTGGCGCTGCCTCCGAAGGTGCCCGGCGTCACCGGGGCGATCCTGGCCTTGCCGCTGGGGTTGCTGGAGCTGGTGGGGGTGCTGGCCAAGTGCATGGCCTTGATGATTCGTCTGTTCGCCAACATGCTGTCCGGGCATACCCTGCTGGCATTGTTGATGATGTTCATCCTCCAGGCCTTGGAGGCGCAGGTGGCGCGCGTGTT
>JALHTV010000276.1 GCA_022866005.1 Phycisphaerae bacterium | reverse complement strand
GCGCTGGCGGGGCTGGAGGAGGCGGTCCGCAGGCTGCTCAGCCCCGAGCACCAGGACGAAGAGTGACCCCTCGAGGTAAGGAGAACCATTGATGGCCAAGGTGAAAGTCGGCGTGATCGGGGGCAGCGGACTGGGCGATGCGCTGGGCGCCGGTCTGGGCGGCCGGACGGTGAAGATAGATACGCCCTTCGGCCCGCCCTCGGATGCGATCGTGGAGGCCACCTGGGGCGACATCGACGTAGCCTTCCTCAACCGCCACGGGCCGGGGCACGTCTTTGCGCCCTCGCGCGTGAACTATCGGGCGAACATCTACGCCCTCAAGGCCGTCGGGTGCACCCACGTCATCGCCTCCGGGGCCGTCGGCTCGCTGCGGGAGCACATCCGTCCCCGGGACCTGGTCGTGCCCGACCAGGTCATCGACAAGACCACCCAGCGCCAGGGCACGTTCTTCGACGACACCCCGGCCGTCCACGTGGAGTTCGCTTCCCCGTTCTGCCCCGTCCTTCGCAAGCACCTGCTGGACTGCGCCGACGCCGTGACGACCCCCGTGCACGATGGCGGCACGTACGTCTGCATGGAGGGCCCGGCGTTCTCCACCCGCTCCGAGAGCGAGATGCATCGAGCCTGGGGCGGCGACCTCATCGGCATGACGGCCATGCCCGAGGCCAAGCTCGCCCGCGAGGCCGAGCTGGCCTACGCCCTGGTGTGCCTGGCCAGCGACTACGACTGTTGGCGCCCTCCACCCGCCGAGCTGGACAGGCACGAGCTGCTCAAGGAGATCATCGCCAACCTCCACCAGGCCACCGAACACGCTATCGCCCTGATCCGCGCCGCGGTGGCGCGGTTCGAGCGGATCGCCGCCGTCCCCTCGCCCGCGCACAGCGCGCTGGAGCTGGCCATCTGGACCGACCGCAAGCACATCGCCGCCTCAGTCAAGAAGCGCTACGGCGTGTTGCTGGACAAGTACCTGAAGGGCTGACCCCCGCGGCCTTCGAGCGGGTCCATTTACCGCGGCCATCCCAGCCGGTACGATGAGCGCTGGTCGCAGGAGCCGGGCTTCCTTCGGCCTGTGGGACGGGTGGAGCGCATGAGTCTTCTGGTCACGGGCAGCATTGCTATCGACACGGTGGAGACGCCCTCGGGCACGGTGGTCGAGGCCCTGGGTGGCTCGGCCGTGTACTTTGCTTACGCCGCCAGCTTCTTTGTGGATCCGGTCCGCGTGGTGGGGGTCGTGGGCGGCGACTGTAGCGAGGAATTCCTCCGCCCCCTGCGGGCCAACCCCCGGATCGATCTCTCGGGTCTGGAGGTCCGCCCATCCAGCAAGACCTTCCGCTGGCACGGGCGCTACCACCAGGACCTCAACATCCGCGACACGGTGGCCGTGGAACTTAACGTCCTGGCCGAGCGCGGACCGACGGTCCCCAAGAGCTTCCGCGACAGCAGGTACGTGTTCCTCGCCAACAGCCACCCGGACCTCCAGCGCCAGCTTCTGGGCCAGGTGGACTCTCCCCGCCTGGTCGTGGCCGACACGATGGACCTGTGGATCCACAACGAACCGGCCGCCCTGGAGCGGTTGCTGGCGGAGTTGGACGGGTTGCTCCTGAACGATGCCGAGGCCAAGGCCCTGTCGGGCCGGGCGAACGTCGTCGAGGCCGCCCTGGCCGTCGCCCGGAACGTGCGGCACTTCGTGGTCGTCAAGAAGGGCGAGCACGGCAGCCTGCTGGTGGCCGACGGGAAGGTCTGGGTGCTGCCGGGCTATCCCACGACGCGGGTGGTGGACCCCACCGGTGCGGGCGACTGCTTCGCCGGGGCGATGATGGGCTACCTCGCTGCCGCCGACCGCACCGACCCTGCGGCGCTGCGGACGGCCATCGCCTACGGCACCGTCACCGCCAGCCTGGAGCTGGAGGACTTCTCGCTCAACCGGCTGCTGCGGACCACGCGCGAGGAGATCGACCAGCGCGCCGAGGAGCTGCGCAGGATGGTCGGATTCTAGCCATGCCGACGCGGACCTTCTTCGCGATGGACCTGGACGAGCTGCTGCGCGACGCCCTCATCCAGGCCCAGGACGCCCTCGCCAATAGCGGCGCCAAGCTTCGGCCGGTGGACCGCAGCAACCTCCACGTCACGCTGGTGTTCCTGGGCGACGTGGCCGACGGGCTTTTGGGTGAGGCGCTCACCGTCGCCGCCGAGGCCGCCGCGAGCGTCGAGCCGTTCGACTTCCAGATGGCCGGCCTGTCCGCCGTGCCGCCGCGCGGGGAAGTCAGGATGGTCTGGGCGAACGTCGCCGACCCCACCGGCCGCATGAAGCTGTTGCAGGACAGGCTCACCGACGCCCTGGGCGGGATGGGGCTGCGTCAGGAGGAGCGCGCCTTCCACCCGCACATCACCCTGGCCCGGATCAAGTTCGCCGACGACCCGCCTCGCTTTCGCCGCAGCGTGGACCAGCTGGCCAACCAGGACTTCGGCACGCAGCACGCCGAGGAGCTGACGGCCTACTCCAGCACACTGACGCCCACCGGCCCAGTCTACACCGCCCTGGCCCGCTACCGGCTGGGGGAGTAGCGCCTGGACCCTTGCCGCCGGGCTGGTGGGGGGCGAGAAATCGCACCAGCGGGTCAAGTTTTTGGCTTGCCTTGACCGAACAAATACCGTACATTTGCCGTGCATAGGCCCGCCTGCACCCTGCCCGTAGTCGAGGCGAGACTGGCGGGGCGGGCTACCGGCGGGTACGGTAGCCAGCAAGGAGACACGCACATGACCAAGTCGTCCCCCAAGCCGCAGCAGGCCAAGGAACTCGAAGCCGCCGCGGACCGCCGCGAGAAGGCCCTGGACGCGGCGCTCAAGCAGATCGAGAAGAGCTACGGTGTCGGCAGCATCATGAAGCTGGCCGCCGACAAGCTCACGACGGTGCCCGGCATTTCCACCGGCGCGCTGAGTCTGGACCTGGCCCTGGGCGGCTCGGGCCTGCCGCGCGGGCGGATCTGCGAACTGTTCGGGCCGGAAGGCGGGGGCAAGACGACCTTGGCCCTGCACGTCATCGCCAACGCCCAGAAGACCGGCGGCGTGGCCGCGTTCATCGACGCCGAGCACGCCATGGACCCCACCTGGGCCCGCCGGCTGGGCGTGAACCTGGAGCAACTGCTGGTCTCCCAGCCCGACACCGGCGAGCAGGCCCTGGAGATCTGCGAGCTGCTGGTCCGCTCCAACGCCGTGGACGTGATCGTCATCGACTCCGTGGCGGCGCTCATCCCCAAGGCCGAGATCGAGGGTGAGATGGGCGACCAGCACATCGGCCTCCAGGCGCGGCTGATGAGCCAGGCCATGCGCAAGCTGGTCGGGGCGATCAGCAAGTCGCAGACGTGCATGATCTTCATCAACCAGATCCGCATGAGGATCGGCGTCATGTTCGGCAACCCCGAGACCACCCCCGGCGGCAAGGCCCTGAAGTTCTACAGCTCCGTCCGCATCGACGTCCGCCGCATCAACACGATCAAGCAGGGCGAGGAGTCGGTCGGCAATCGCGTCCGGGCTCGGGTGGTCAAGAACAAAGTCGCCCCGCCGTTCCGCACGGCCGAGTTCGACATGATGTTCGATTTCGGCATCAGCACCCTGGGGGACCTGCTGGACCTGGCCGTGACCCACGGCGTGGTGGAGAAACAGGGCGCGTGGTTCAGCTTCGGTGACGTCCGTCTGGGCCAAGGCCGCGAGAGCGCCAAAGGGTTCCTCGCCGCCAACACGGACGTGGCCGAGGAGATCCGCTCTGCCGTCCTGGGCAAGGCCATGCCCTCCGCACCTGGCGGTGGGGAGAGGATATCCTAGACTCACCGCGGCGCCCCGGTCTGTCGCACCCGCTATGGGGTGGGGCCCTCGATCTCCACGTCTGCGGTCTTCTTGAGGATCCGCATCAGGGCCGCGGCGGCTTGGTCGTCCGGCCCCATCAGGCGGACCGACTCGTTGAACGCCGCGACCGCCGGCTGGGGCATTCCAAGCTTGGCCAGGACGAACGCCAGGCGCCTGTGCATGTAGCCGTTCGCCGGAGAGAGGGCCAAGGCGGCCTGGTAGCATTGGACCGCACCGGCCAGATCGCCTTTGGCCTCCAGAATAACGCCCAGGTTCTCGTGAAGTTGGGGGAGGGTGGGGCGTATCGTCAGGCCCTGGAGATAGACCTCTTCTGCCTCCTGTAGCCTGCCTTTCTGCATCAGCGCCAGGCCCAGGTTGTTGTAGGCCGCGGCCATGCGAGGGGCCAGGCGGATCGTCTCGTTGTACTCGGCGATGGCCTCATCCACACGGCCGCACGTGGCCAGCGACATGGCTAGCTTGTGGTGAACGCGTGCCTCGAAGTCGGGTATGCTGAAGCTCGGCGTGGCGTGCAAGGCTCGGCGAAAGAAGTTGATGGCCTCGCTGTGTCGGCCGAGAGACGCGTAGGAGGTTCCAAGGGTGGCAATGGACTCGGCGAAATCGGGCCTCAGACGAGCGGCATGATAGACATGATAGGCGGCGTGCTCCAGATAGCCCTGAGCGGCCGGCCCGGTGGTGCTGTCGGCCGCAAAGCGGTAGATCTCACCTAGGTTGCAGTGCGCGACCCAGCAGTCGGGGTTCTCGGTCAGCGTGTCCTGCCAGACGCTCTCGGCATCGCGGTAGATGGGTGTCCGCCGCCAGGTCGCCGCCCCCAAGGCCCCCAGCATGGCCAGGGCGGCCACGGCGGCTGTGGCTACCCCCAGCCGCCCGCGTCGGGTCAACCACCGGCCCAGATGCCACAGCAGGGAGCAGGCCAAGGCGATCAGCCCGATGCTGGCCAGGTACTGGAAGTGATCCGCCACGAACGAGAACCGCATCGGATAGACGTTGACGAACCCCAACGCCGGCACCAGCGTCCCGGCAAAGAACAGCACCCCTGCCCCCGGCCCCTTGCC
This sequence comes from Phycisphaerae bacterium, assembly GCA_022866005.1. GTDB lineage: Bacteria > Planctomycetota > Phycisphaerae > SM23-33 > SM23-33 > JALHTV01. The sequence goes on along the minus strand of JALHTV010000276.1, from coordinate 199 downwards.
GATCCGCCGACGGGCCAGGACCAAGGCGAGCATCACCCCCGCCGCCGAGACCGGGAAGACATACTGCCACCCGGCGGCCTGATCGATATCCCACCGGGGATAGATGAACGCCAGGGGGTGGGGCCAGAGGAGCTTGGAGGTGTAGAACCACAACGCCTGACCGGCGATGAGCAGACGCTGGGGCACGGAGAAGGCCCAG
>JALHTV010000275.1 GCA_022866005.1 Phycisphaerae bacterium | reverse complement strand
AGGTCGCCTTGGCCAGGTCCTTGGCCGCCTTCAGGGACGGGGACAGGATCGCGATCAACAGGGAGATAATCGCGATCACCACCAACAGCTCCACGAGTGTAAAGGCCTTGGACTTCATGATATTCTCCCCAGAATTGTCATGGTGTTCGCTCGCCGGCCGTCTCCCCAGGCGGCCTGTGCCCTCCTCTTTATTGTAGCACCTTGCGGATTGCTACTGCTCGAGCAGCTTCGGTCTGATATCCCGCTGCCACAGGACCCAGTCGATACGGGGGTCGTAGCCTCCGATGAACAGGTTATAGATCTTGGGGTAGTCCCTGTCGTCGACATGCCCATCGACATACCCATGGTTCCATTTCGCCGAGCTGCTGGTCCTGTGCCCTATGTGATCGTTACTCAGGATCAGGTCGGTGGTCAGGAAGCGCTCGTTGGGGTGACGCTCGACGAGGAGGGCGTCGTCGTAGGTCTTTTGATTGGGATCGGTGACACCCGGGACGGCTTTCACCCACGGGTTCCACATGTAGCCGCAACGGATGATATTGCTGCCTGAACCCGTTTGGCTGCCCCAAGGCCGCGGGTAGTTGCTGAGCATGTGGCGCTCGTCCTTGATCGGCGCCGGACAATAGAACATCTCGGCCGGTCCCAGGATCCCAGCGGCGTACACCATCCCGTACTGCACCGCGTTCTCAAGCAGACCGGTGGCGGCGTTCCTGGGGCCAGCGGAGAACGCGGTTGCGGTCCGGTCGGGTTGTTTGGCGGCTTGGGTATACTCCACTCCGTCGCTTCCAGGGTAGACGTCGTGGTTGAAGACCATCATGTAGCCCTTGTTCATCTCAGCGTAGATCATCGCGCTCTTGTTCAGTGCGTTGAGGGTGGTCTTACAGTATGCCGCCTTGGCCAGGTCCTTGGCTGCCTTCAACGAAGGGGCGAGGATCGCAATCAGCAGGGCGATAATGGCAATGACCACCAAGAGTTCGACCAGCGTGAAGCCTTTCCGTTCCCACATAGGTATCTCCTTGCATCCGTAGGGTGCGCGCAACACCAGGCAAACGCCATCACCCGTAAGGGACAATCCAGATGGGCTTGTCCCGCTAATGTCATTATACGAGCACACCCGCCGGTCACACAAGCGTTCCATCGGAGAATTCCGAGCTTTTTCTACCACCCCAATCGCTCGGTCCCTGGTGCCGCAAGCATTTGTCCGCTACAGGATTGCGCGGCCCCAGGCAGGGCACCGCCCGCTCACCGGCCGACAAGCTTGCGCGCCTCTTCGACAACGGCTTGGACAGCTTGGTCGATTGGTACCGAGCGGAGGGGCTTTCCCCGCACATACAGCACCACCTTGCCGTCCCCCGCGCAGACGGCCAGATCGGCGTTAGCGGCCTCGCCAGGGCCGTTTACGACGCACCCCATCACGGCCACGGTGATCGGCTCAGCCAGGTCGGCCAGGGCACATCGGACCGCCTCGGCCATCGCGGCGACGTCCCCCATGGCCCGGCCACAGGTCGGGCAGGCGACCAGCTCGGCCCCCACCCGGGGCCTGAGGCGCAGGCTGTAGAGCAGCTCCAATCCGGCGGCGACCTCCGGGAGCGGGTCACCGGCATAGGAGATGCGGATCGTGTCCCCAATGCCCTCCACCAGCAGCGTCCCCACCGCCGCGGCCGAGCGGATCGACCCGGTCTGAGCCGTGCCGGCGTGCGTCACGCCCAAATGCAGCGGGTAGTCCCATCGCTGGGCGATCTTGCGGTTGACCGACACGCAGGTGAGGGCGTCGTGGCTCTTGGCCGACAGGACCAGGTCCTCGAACCCGGCGTCCTGGAACGTCTGGAGGTACTCGGCGAGCTTCTCGACCATCAGGTCGTCCAACGGTTTGGCCAGGTCGGCCTGACGGCGGGCGGTGTCGCGCCGCTCGACCACCGAGCCTTCGTTGACGCCCACGCGGATGGCCACGTGCGCCTCGCCGGCGGCGTCGATGACCCTGCGGACCTGGTCGCGGTCCTGGATGTTGCCGGGGTTGAGGCGGATCTTGGCCGCCCCGGCGGCGATGGCCTCCAGGGCCCGCTCGGCCTGGAAGTGCACGTCGGCGATGATGGGCACGGGGCTCTCACCGACGATCCGTTCCAAAGCGGCCGTGTCAGCCCGGGTGGGCACGGCCAGGCGGACCAGGTCAACCCCCGCCGACGTCAACGCGCGGACCTGCGCGAGGGTGGCCTGGGCATCGGCGGTGACGGTGGAGGTCATGCTCTGGACGCTGACGGGCGCCCCGCCGCCAAGAGTGACGTTGCCGACGCGCACGGCGCGGCTCTTGCGGCGCTGGATCTGAGGCAGTTGCATCCCCGCATTCTACCCCCCTGCCGACGGCCAACGCGACCCCCCGCCAGATGCCCCGTTCGACTATCCAGGCTTGCTGGTCGCGGCGGGGCCGACCACCTGGGAGCAGTCCAGAAACCCGGTACGGAACTCCGGCTCCCCGATGAACCCCTCGCGGCGGTTCTTCTCCGCCCCGTCCGGTCCGATCACCAGCAGGGTTGGCAACTTGGCGATCCCATAGCGACTGGCCAGGTTGGACCTGGAGAGGTTCCGTACCTTGACCATGACGGCGATGAAGCGACCGTCCTTAATAGCCTGGGCGTTCT
>JALHTV010000274.1 GCA_022866005.1 Phycisphaerae bacterium | reverse complement strand
TCCTTCAGGCCGTATTCTTTGATCTTGCGGTAGAGTGTGCGTTCCCCGATGCCGAGGATGGTGGCGGCCTGTTCGCGGTTGCCGCTGACCATCTTGAGCGTGTTGCGGATGAGTTCCTTCTCGGCCTCCTGGAGGCTGATGCCGGCCAGGGTGCTCAGGGGTTCGCCGCCGGGGGCGCCTGCCGGTCGGCCCAGGACCTCGGGCGGAAGATCGTCCAGGGTGATCTTGTCGCCGCCGGATAGGGCCAGGGCGTTCTCCAGCACGTTGCGGAGCTGGCGAACGTTGCCCGGCCAGGCGTAGGCCACCAGGGCCTTTCGGGCCTCGGGAGTGATGGGCTTGACCTTGGTGCCCTGGGACTTGGCGGTGAGCTGGACGAAGTAATCGATGAGCAGGGGGATGTCCTCGCGGCGGCTCCGGAGCGGGGGGATCTCGATGGTCGCGCCCTTGATGCGGAAGTACACGTCCTGGCGGAACCTTTTCTGGGCGACGCGCTCGGTGAGGTCGGTGTTGGTCGCGCTGATGATGCGCACGTCCACGCGGATCGGCTCGTTGGAGCCCACGCGAACGACCTCGCCGTTCTCCAGCACGCGCAAGAGCTTGGCCTGCATCGCCAGGGGCATGTCGCCGACCTCATCGAGGAACATGGTGCCGCCGTCGGCGTGCTCGAAGCGTCCCGGCCGGTCGGCGGTCGCCCCGGTGTAGGCGCCCTTGACGTGCCCGAACAGCTCGTCTTCCAGCAGCGTCTCGGACAGCCCCGCGCAGTTGATCGGCACGAAGCGATGGGCGGCCCGGCGCGAATGCTCGTGGATGGCGTTGGCCAGCAACTCCTTGCCGGTGCCGCTCTCGCCCAGGATGAGCACGGGGAGGTCGCTCGTGGCGATGCGCCGGACCGTCTGGAGGATTCGCAGCATCGGGGGGGAGTGGCCGATGATGTTCTCGAAGCCGAACTTCTCGTCCAGCCGCTGCCGCAGCTCCTGGATGGTGCGGCGGTGGGCGGTGTCTTCCGCCGCCCGCGTGACGACGGCCCGCAGCTCATCCAGGTCCAGGGGCTTCTCGATGTAATCGAACGCCCCCCGCTGAAGCGCCGTGCGGCAGGTCTGCACGGAGGAGTGGGCGGTGATGAGGATCACCTTCGTGCCGGGGGACTTCTTGGCGGCTGCGTCCAGCACGGCCAGGCCGTCCGGCCCGTCGCCCAGGACCAGGTCGGTCACGAGGATGTCGAACTGCCTCTCGCCCAGCAGCGCCACCGCCGAGGCGCCATCGTGCACGGTCGTGCAGCGGTGCCCCAGGCGCGACAGGCCCTCGCAGATGGCCTCGGCGTGGGCCACCTCGTCTTCGACGACCAAGATATCGGCGACCGCGGGGGGAAGCGGGTCCATACCTGAATCACATTACTGGCACAGGCGGGGGCTGTCAAACGTCGGCGGGGGCGCTCGCCTAGCCCTTGGCCAGCGGCAGGGAAATGACAAAACGCGTGCCCTTGCCGAGGGCGCTCTGGACGCGGATGTCGCCGCCATGCTCGCGGATGATCCGCCGCGTGGTGGGCAGGCCCAGCCCGCTGCCGCCGGACTTGGTGGAAAAGTACACCTGGAAGACCTTGGGCAGGTGCTCCGTGGGGATGCCCGGGCCGGTGTCGGTGACCTCGATAAGGGCCTGGCTGCGGGCGGCGGACAGGCGGATCAGCAGCTCTCCGCCCCGGTCCATGGCCTGGACGGCGTTGAGCATCAGGTTGAGGAGGGCCTGCTTGAGGAGCTTTCCGTCCACGCGGGCGCTCACGGGCGTCTCCGGCAGGGCGGTTCGCAGGACCACCCGGGCGGCCTCGGCCTGGGGCATGAAGAAGTCCGTCAGTTCCCCCATCAGCGCCCGCAGATCGGTGACGGTGGGGTTCAGCTCCACCTTGCCGGCGAACTGGAGGAAGTCGTCCAGGATACCCTTGAGCCGGCCGGTCTCCTCCTGGACGCTCAGCAGCCGCCGCAGCCAGCGCCCGTGCGTCTCATCGCGGTAGTGTTCCAGGTCCTCCACGAGCAGCTGGAGGTTGATGTTGATGGTGGACAGGGGGTTCTTGATCTCATGGGCAAGACCGGCCGCGAGCTGTCCCAGTTCCGCGAAGTGTTCCTTTCCCCTGGCCCGGGCCGACAAGCGGCGAGCCCCGCGCCACAGGCGCCGCGTGAGCCACAGCGTCGCCAGCACCCCCAGCGGTCCACCGACCAGCACGCCGATCGCCAACCACCATCCGTCCATCCACGCTCCTTCGCATGCGGGCGGGCTGCTGGGCTCACCGGGCGACCAGGCCATGCCTCATCCCCCGCCGCAGCGTCAAGAGGTGGACGGTGGCTGCTCGTCCTGTCCCGACTCCGACGGCTTGGCGACGTTGCGGGCCTGGTAGCCCTTCTCGCCTTTGACCAGCTCGTAGTCCACGACCTCCCCGTCCTTCAGCGCCCGAAAGCCCTCGCCGAGGATCGAGGTGTAGTGGACGAACACGTCCTGACCCTGATCGCCGATGATGAACCCATACCCTTTCTTGGGGTCAAACCACTTGACCTTGCCTTTAGGCATTGGGGTCACCTCCTTCGTGCCCAGTTAGCCGTCGGGAGAAACAGTCGCACAAACTGGCTGACCCTTCGGCGACCGCGCCCCACACTAAACGGGCTGCGGAGGTACCCTGCCGCGCCGACCGGCGAATCGGCTGCGGCAGACCCACTCTATTGATATTTGAACACCGTCCGGGCGAGAGCCGCCCGTGCTACGGCGATTCCACGTTCGTCCCTAGTTCTAGGCCCGCTTCCGTGGGCTGATGTGGCTACTTCGCACCCCTCTGCTCATGCAACGCAGCCTTGCGCGACAACTTCACGCGACCCTGATCGTCGATCGAGATGACCTTGGCCGTGACCGTATCACCCACCTTGACCACGTCGGTGACGTTCTTCACGTATTTCTCGTCCAGTTCGCTGACGTGACACAGGCCATCCTGGCCTGGGAAGATCTCGATGAAGGCACCGAAGTCGCGAACTGAAACCACCTTGCCGGTGTATATCTTCCCCACCTCGGCCTCGGCTGTCAAGGCTTCCACCGTTGCCTTGGCCGCTTCGGCCCCGGCGGCATCCACGCAGGCAATGTACACGACGCCGTCGTCCTCGATGTCGATGGTGGCCCCGGTGTCGGCTTGGATCTTGTTGATCGTCTTGCCGCCCGGTCCGATCAGCTTGCCGATCTTCTCGGGGTTGATCTTCAACGTGAACATCCGCGGGGCGTAGCGGTTGATCTCCCCGCGCGGAGCGGCCAGGACCTTGCCCATCTGGTCCAGGATGAACTGGCGGGCGACGCGGGCCTTGGCCAGGGCTTGGACGATGCGGTCCTGCGAAATCCCCTTGGCCTTGAGGTCGAGCTGAATGCCCGTGATCCCCGAGGCCGTGCCGGCGACCTTGAAGTCCATGTCGCCGTAGAAGTCCTCCTCGCCGAGGATGTCGGTCAGCAGGACGTAGCGATCGTCGTCCGAGACCATGCCGATGCTGACGCCCGCGACCGGTGCCTTGATCGGCACGCCCGCGTCCATCAGCGCCAGCGAGCCGCCGCAGACCGTGGCCATCGAGGTCGACCCGTTGGACTCCAGGATGTCGGCCACCACGCGGACGGTGTAGGGGAACTGCTCCACCGTCGGCATGACGACCTCGAGGCTCTTCTCCGCGAGCGCCCCGTGGCCGATCTCCCGCCGCCCCGGCCCGCGGATGGGGCGAATCTCACCCACGCTGAAGGGCGGGAAGTTGTAATGCAGCATGAATTTCTTGGTGTACTCCTCCAGCAGCCCGTCGACGATCTGCTCATCGCGCGGCGTGCCCAGCGTGGTGGTCACCAGGGCCTGCGTCTCCCCGCGGTGGAACAGGGCCGAGCCGTGCGTGCGGGGCAGCACGCCCACCTCGATGCCCAGCGCCCGGACCTCGTCGATCCCACGCCCGTCGGGCCGCCGGCCCGCCAGGATCATCTCACGCTGGATCGACCCTTCCAGCCTGGAGAACGCCTCGCGGACCTGGCGGGGAGTGTAGGTCGGCTTCTCGGCGCCCTCGGGGCACAGCTCCGCCAGCAGCTCCTCGCGGAGGGTCTCCCGGGCCCGGTTGCGCTCCAGCTTGGCCGGGATGGCCTTGGCGGCGCGGAGGCGATCGGTGCACTTGCCCGCCACCCGCTTCTTGAGTTCCTCCGGCAGGGGGGCCAGGGTGTATGCCTTCTCAACAGCCGCCTTGGAGGCCAGTTCCTGGATCATCTCGATCACCTGGCGGCAGACCTCATAGCCGCGCTCGATGCCCTCGGCGGCGACGGACTCGGAGACCTCCTTGGCGCCCATCTCGACCATGTTGACGGCCTCGGACGTGCCGCAGACCACCAGGTCCAGGGTGCTCTTGTCCAGTTCGTCGTGCGTGGGGTTGACCACGAACTTCTCATCGACATAGCCGATCCGCGCGCAGCCGATGGGGCCTCGGAAGGGCCCCGGACTGACCATCAGCGCAGCCGAGGCGCCGATGACGGCCAGGATGTCCGGATCGTTCTGCTGGTCGGTGGACAGCACCAGGCACTGGATCTGCACCTCGTCCAGAAAATCGTTGGGAAATAGCGGACGGATGGGACGGTCCACCATCCGCATGGTCAGTATTTCCTTGGTGCTGGGGCGGCCTTCGCGCTTGAAGAATCCCCCGGGCACCTTGCCCGCGGCGTACTGGTTCTCGCGGTAGTCCACGTACAGCGGGAAGAAGTCCACCTCTCGCGTCGGGGCGGCGCTGAGCACCGTCGCCAGCACCACCGTGTCTCCGTACTGCACCATCACGGCGCCGTGGGCCTGCTTGGCCACCCTGCCGGTTTCCAGAATCAACGTCCTGCCTGCGATCTGTCGTTCCACTCGAATGATTGCCATCGTGAGTTCCTACCTTACCGGCTGCACCCGCAGCCTTTTTCCTCTGGGCCGTCGGCCACTGGTCCGCATGCGATGGCCACGCGACGCGCCACCCGGCGCGCCGCGCTACTGCTCAAACACCCAACTTGGGAAGTCCCGGCGGCGCACACCGCGCGGCCGCTTGACCTGCCGAGCGAACCGCCGCAGCCGTCGAGCCCTGTCGTACCTCACGACACTCCAAGCTACACCCTGCCCTGGGCGGGCTGCATGGGCAACGCGAAGGTCAATAAGGGGTGACTCGACCCGGCGACTACTTGCGCAACCCCAAATTCGCGATAATCTGCCGGTATCGTTCGGGGGCGGTGTGGGACAGGTACTTCAGCAGGCTGCCGCGCTTACCGACCATCATGAGCAACCCTCGGCGGGAGGCGTGGTCCTTGGTGTGCGTCTTGAGGTGCTCGGTCAGGTGGTTGACCCGCGCCGTCAGCAGGGCGATCTGGACCTCGGCGGACCCCGTGTCGGCCTGGTGCCGCCGGTTCTCCTCGACGATCTTCCTCTTCAGCTCAGCCGCTATACTCAGTACCGCACGTACCTGCCCGCCGCATCGTCAAGCTTCCTACCAACGGCGAGCTACCTTCGTCCCTTACTGTCATTCGTTCTCTTCGGCTAACACTGTAGCCCCAGACCAGGGAAAGTGCAAGCGCATTTCACCCTCCCCGCCCGCCGCAGCAGACCCTAGGCCAGCAGCTCTTTGATGGCCCCCACGAGCCTGTCCATCCTGACGGGCTTGTGGAGGTAGAGGTCCACCCCCAGGCTCTCGGCGTAGGCCCGGTGCCGCACCCCCAGGTTGCCGGTGATCATGATGATCCGCGGCGGCTCCCCGCGCTTCTTGCCTCGCTTGAGCTTCTCCATCACCAGAAAGCCGCTCCGCTTGGGCAGCATCATGTCCAGCACGACCAGGTCGGGATGGTGGGCGTCCGCCTGGGCAACGGCCTCGTTGCCGTCCGAAGCCGTCAGGATGTTTACCCCCAGGTCCGACAGGGCGATCTGGATCGCCGTCAGGGTGTCCCGGTCGTCATCGACCAGCAGCACCTTTTTGGGGGCCTGTTCGGCAGTCATCGTCGGTGTCCTCCGATACAAGCAGCCCTTGAGTGCAGGTGAAAACCCGACCCTGCCATGCTATGCTTAGCCCCCAAGCCCTGTCAAGGCTAATGGCGGGCCGGAGCCGCTCATGACCCCAAAGAGCGACCGACATCGCATCGAGGAGCTTCGCCGCCAGATCCGCCACCACGATTGGCTCTACTACGTCCAGGCCGCCCCGGAGGTCTCCGACCGCCAGTACGATGCGCTCATGGACGAGTTGCGCGACCTGGAGACCCGCCACCCCCAACTGGTCACCCCCGATTCGCCCACCCAGCGCGTGGGCGGGCAGCCCCTGGAGGGCTTCCAGAAGCTCACGCACTCCCCGGCCATGCTCAGCATCGACAACACCTACAGCCCCGAGCAACTCGGAGAGTTCCACCAGCGCGTCGTCAAGGCCCTGGGCGGGCGGGCCTTCCACTACCTGGTCGATCCCAAGATCGACGGGGTGGCCGTGGCGCTGCGCTACCGCGACGGGCGACTGGTCCAGGCCGCCACCCGCGGTGACGGGCACACCGGCGACGACATCACCGCCAACGCCCGCACCATCCGCTCGATCCCCCTGGCCTTGAGGGGGCAGGACCACCCGGCGGAGCTGGAGGTCCGCGGGGAGGTCTACTGGCCCCGAAAGGCCTTCGCCGCCTTCAACGCCGCCCGCGCCGAACGGGGCGAAGAGACCTTCGCCAAACCCCGCAACGGGGCCGCCGGCACGCTCAAGCAGCTCGACCCCAAGGTCGTCGCCGAACGCCACTTGGCCTTCATGGCACACGGCTTCGGCGTCGTGTCGCCGGCCCCGGCCAAGCGGGCAAGCGAGCTGATGAAGCTGCTGGGCACCTGGGGCATCCCCGCCTCACCTCACGCGCGGGTCTGCCCCGGCCTGGAGGAGGTCCAAGCCGTCATCCAAGACTGGCTGGAGCGCCGCACCGACGCCGACTACGAGACCGACGGCTGCGTCATCAAGGTCGATGAGCTGGCCCTCCGCGAGCAGCTCGGGGCCACCAGCAAGTACCCGCGCTGGTGTATCGCGTATAAGTACGAATCGCAGCAGGCCGAAACGGTGCTGACCGAAGTGGACTTCCAGGTGGGGCGCCTGGGCACGATCACGCCCACCGCGCACTTCCAGCCGGTGCAACTGGGCGGGACGACCGTCTCCAGCGCCAGCCTGCACAACTTCGACCAGGTCCAGCGCCTCGACGTCCGCGTCGGCGACACCGTGCTGGTGGAAAAGGCCGGGGAGATCATCCCCCAGGTCGTCCAGGTGGTCCACGCCCGCCGCCCTCGCGGCCTGAAAGTCCTCAAGCCTCCGCCCAAGTGCCCCGTCTGCCGCGGCACCGTCGCCCGCGATGAAGGCAGCGTGGCCGTGCGGTGCATCAACCCCGAGTGCCCCGCCCAGATCCGCCACCGCCTGGAGTTCTTCGCCGGGCGCGATCAGATGGACATCCGCAACCTGGGCCCGGCCCAAGTCGACCGACTCGTGAGTGCAGGATTGGTGAGCAGTTTTGGTGACCTTTACCGTTTGACCAAGGGGAGACTACTGAGGATGGAACTCGACGGCAGACTGAAGGGGGAGAGAGATAAGCATTTGGAGGAGCAATTGAGAGGCAAAGGGGGACGCAAACTGTCCAAGACGGTCTCAAGAATTCTGGCGATGTGTTTCCCTGACATCTATGCCATCGCAGATGCAGATGTGCAGGAATTGATGTCCACGGCCGGGATTGACGCGAAGACTGCCCAGAAGGTCTACAGCAAGTTCCACACAAGCAAGATCGCCGACAATCTACTCAAGGCGATTGCAGCCAGTAAAGACCGTGGTCTAGCTCGGGTGATAGCAGGGCTTGGGATTCCGAATGTCGGTGGGACGGTTGCTGAGATCCTGGCATCGCACTTTGACTCGATGCGTGAGCTAATGAAGGCACGCAAGGAAGACATTAGGATTTCTCTCAGCAAGAGGAGCGTGGTGGCAGAGAGAGTACATAGAGCCCTGGCAGCCAAGGGGCCTAAGGCTAAGGACGTGCCTTCACTTGTGAATTCATTGAAAGCGAAGGACATAAAGGGGATCACAGGTGCACATCGAGAGGCCATCATTAGGGCCTTTCCTAACCTTAACGATTTGCGTAAAGCTTCAATAGATCAGATCAACGAGGTAATAATGGGAGGAAAGCCCAGCGTCATTGGGGAGAGCCTATACGGGTTCCTGCATAGTAGTGCTGGACGACAAACAATTAAGGAGCTGCAGGACCTCGGTGTCGAAATGCGTTCTAAGAGACGGGAGGGTGTGAGGAAGGGGATGCTTTCAGGTAAATCGATTGTCGTGACAGGAGTGTTGGAACATTTCACACGAAAGGAAGCCGAAGAAGCGATAGAGGTGGCCGGAGGGCACGTCGTCTCCAGTGTCTCTAAGAAGACGAGCTTTGTGGTCGTGGGCGCCGAACCCGGCTCCAAGGCCGACAAGGCCGCCAAACTCGGCGTCCAGATCATCGACGAAGCCGAATTCCTCCGCCGCCTGGGGCAGGCGGTAAGGGGTAGGAATAGCTGAGCAGGATCTGGATATGGGCGAGAATGCGGAACATCAGATATTCAAGAAGTCAACGGGTGACCATGTCTTGGCTACTGTCACAGCTCTTGTTGCAGGTATCCCCGGCATCGGAGGCATTCTGGCTACGTACATGCAAGAGTACATTCCACGGTCCACCCAGAAGGCGCTCGCCAAGGCGGTTGACTACCTGAGGACAAGGATCAATGGGATTGAGGAAAGATTGGATATCGCGTCTGCTGGGGAGGATGAGTTGGCGGACTCGGCTAAGTCCTTCTTCAGGTCTGCTTTGAGCACCTCACAAGACGAGAAGCTTCGTGCCGCGGCGAATCTGTTCGGGAACTCACTGCTCAAGAAAGGTGACGCGGAAAAGCTCACCTACACCGAGCGTGAGCACTTCTCGCGTTGTCTGGACTCCCTTTCAATTGGCGCCCTGAAGGTGCTACGTGCTATGTACCAACTCAGAGGACGGCGTACATTCCAGGATGGATCGCACGCATTCCAGTCGCAGGACCTCGTCAACAGTGTTGCAGATGCGGACCCCAATCTGGTCCTGTCCCTGGCACACGAGCTGATCCCCTGGGGCCTTGCCAGCGCTGAAGACCCCCAGCTTCGTTACTACCAGAAAGGTTACCTGGCAAATCAGCAATGGTTGTTGTCGCCCATGGGTACACGCTTTGTTCAATACGTGCTTGAGGCGGGGCAACACGATATCCCCAAGGCGCCTCAGGGTTGAGGACTTGTCGTACTCCCCAACGACGGGAGATCGTATCTCTCAATCCCCGATCACAGCCACGTCGGCGGGGGCGATGGTCAGTTGCACACGGGTGCCGGGAGCGAAGGCCGGGTCGCGGCCGGCCAGGACGGTGACGCGCCAGCTCTCGCCGCTCGCCAGTCGGCAGGTGTACTGGCGGACCTCACCGAGGTAGGTGACGCTTTGGACTGTGGCGGGGATTGTTGAGGCCCCGGGCGCGGCGGAGGG
>JALHTV010000273.1 GCA_022866005.1 Phycisphaerae bacterium | reverse complement strand
TTCCGCGGCCCACAGCCACGGCGGTGCCGCCGCGGGCGAACCCGTGCCGACCGCCGGGGCGCCGGGGGAGTTTGTCGTCTTCTTGCCGGGCCTGTCCATCATTCCGTCCGTCGCGTTCCGCCCATTGGCCTAGGGCAGGAACCGGTCGACCTGTCGCAGCTTGCGGGGCAGGTACTCCCGCGCGACGAACTCCAGGCCGTGTTTGGCCAGGGCCTGCTGCTCGACGCGCACCCCCATCTGGAGCATCCGGTCAATCGCCTCCTGCCAAGGCTTGTGATGGCGGATAAACGGGTCGTTGCGCAGCGCATCCTGGGCGCGCTTGCGGTCCACGTCCTTGAGCGCGTGGGTCGGCAGCTTGTACTCCACGATATCGTTGGGCGTGACGCCCAGGAACCGCGCCTGAGGCACGCAGAAGAACTCGTTCAGGTGCGCGGCGTTGCCTGAACCGACCTTCAGCGTGCGGTAGATGTTGAAGTAGCCGTACGGGTCCCCGTCGGTGAACACGTACACGGCCAGGCCGTGGCCGTCGGCCAGGCGGCGGATGAACCGCCGGCATGCCCGGCTGGGCACCCCGCCCATCGACACCAGGATGCAGTGGCGGGTCTTGGGGAAGTCCTCCTCCACGAGGCGCTCGAACATGCCCTTGGTCTCGACGGCCAGGATGAACTTGGCCTGGGTGCGGAACTCCAGCTCCTCGACGACCGTGGGCACGCTGTAGGCGCCGCTGCCGAAGCGCCGGCAGTCGATCTGGAGCTTCTTGCCGCTGCGTCGGTCGCGGTCGATGACGACCAGCTCCCCGGCCACCTCACCACCGTGCTCGTCGGCCCGGAAGTGGAGCTGCTCGCGGTTGACGCCCAGCAGGGCCTCCACGTCGTCCATGACCGTGTCGGACTCCTCCTGGGCCGCGAAGGCCGCCTGCTGCCAGTTGTAGGCCTGGTAGTAGGCCTCTCGCTTGGTGGAGTGCCGGCCGGTGTGGATGAGGTCCAGGCTCATGGACAGCATCTTGAGCGTCTGGGCGAACGTTCGCACGGTCGCGACGGTAAGCGTGCGGACCTTCTCCCGCCCGCTGAGGCGGAAGTACCCGCTGCGGGGGTGATAGCGGACGTTGCCCAGCGTGCGGATGGGCAGCTTCATCTGCGGCTTTTGGCGGCGCCGGATGCGCTGGGCGACCTGTTCGGCCTCGGTGACGATTCGTTTCGCGGCCAAGGGGATTGCGGGGGACATGATTCTCCTGGGCTACTTGGGGCTCTGGCGGGGGCGCCCGGGCCGCCGGGGGGCCGGCGGGGCGGGCTGCGCGGGGGCCGGGGGGGTTCGAACAAGGGCTTCTGCTCCTTGCCGGCGGGGGAGGCGCGGTCCACCTCCGTGGCCTCCTCGATCAGCTCGCCAATGTCCTGGAAGTTGCGGTAGACGCTGGCGAACCGCACGTAGGCGATCTTGTCGACCTCGCACAGGTGGCGGATGACGGCGTCCCCGATGAAGCTGCTGGGCACCTCGCGCTCGAACTGTCGGTAGATGTCCTCCTCGACGGCCTCGACGATCGCGCGGAGCTTCTGGCCGCCCACGGGGCGCTTGGAGCAGGCCTTCTCCAGCCCGGCAATGAGCTTGCCCCGCTCGTAGGGCTCGCGGGCGCCGTCCTTCTTGATCACGGTCAGACGCAGGCCCTCTTCGGGGCGCTCGTAGGTGGTGAATCGCCGGTGGCAAACCAGGCACTGCCGGCGGCGGCGGACGGTCTTGCCTCCCTCGCTGCTGCGAGAGTCCACCACCTTGTCATTGTCCTTGCCGCAGAAGGGGCACTGCATGGCGCGCCTCGCCGATGGGCAACGTCCTACATATAGGCCGACCCAAAGTATAACCGCCTATATGTGGGGCGTCAACAAGGCCTCCCCGGTCGGCAGCCCTCAACCCCGCTGCACCACGGAGGCGGCCTGTGGGGCGGATTCGCGGTGGGCTAGCGCGCCAGGACGTACCGCAGGATGAACAGGGCGGCGAAGACGTAGACGATCACCGGGCACTGCCTCGGCCGCCCGGTGGCGAGCTTGCCGAAGGCGTACGTGATAAAGCCCACGGCGATCCCCGCGGAGATCGAGAAGGCAAACGGCATCGTCACCATGGTCAGGAAACCCGGCAGGGCCTCGGTGAGGTCGTCCCAGTCGATGTCGCGTGCGGCCCGCATCATCAACGCGCCCACGAAGATCAGCGCCGGGGCGACCATAGGATACACCCATCACCACGCACGTGATGGCCGAGGCGAGGCATGTGGCCATGAACACGCCGCCGGAGTCCATGCCGGTCAGGCTTAGCAGGGCCGGCTGGAAGAACAGGATATAGCTGAGGGCCAGGAAGGTGGTGACGCCGCCCAGGACCTCTCGCCCGACGGTGCTGCCGCGCGCCTTCATGTCAAAAATGTCAAACAGGGTCGGTCTCCCGTTACCGGCGGTCTCTGCATCCGAATGTCAGGTGTCGCGCCCGCCCGGCTTCGGGAGCACCGACTACGGCTGGGCCGGGCGGGTGCGTTCGCCGTTGGTCCACGTGGCCGCGCGGTTGATGGCCGCCAGGTACGCCCGGGCCGAGCCCTCGACGATGTCCGTGCTCACCCCGCGGGCGCGGAAGCGCCGGCCCTCGTACTCCACCTCGATGGTCACCTCGCCCTGGGCGTCGGTGCCGCCGGTCAGGGCCCGCAGCATGTAGTCCGTCAGCCGTGGCTTGATGCCGGTGATGCGGCTGATGGCCTGGTAGACCGCGTCGACGGGCCCGTCGCCGATGGCCGCGTCGGTGTGAGACTGGCCCTCCTTCACCAGCGTCACGGTCGCCGTGGGGATGGCGCGGGACCCGGCCGTGGTCTGCACCCCACCGAGTGTCCAGACCTCCGGCGCCTGCTCGATCTGCTCGTCGATGAGGGCCTCGATGTCCGCATCGAACACGTCCTTTTTCTTGTCCGCCAGGGCCTTGAACTTCTCGAAGGCCTTGTCGATCTGCTCATCGGTGAGGCTATAGCCCAGCGCCTCGGTCCGCTGCTTGAAGGCATGGCGCCCGGAGTGCTTGCCCAGCACGAGCTTGCTGGAGGGGATGCCGATGTCCTCGGGGCGCATGATCTCGTAGGTCTCGCGCGCGGCGAGCACCCCGTGCTGGTGAATGCCCGCCTCGTGCGCGAAGGCGTTGTCGCCCACCACGGCCTTGTGGCGCGGGATCGTCTGTCCCGTCACCGAGGCCACCAGCCGGCAGCTCGGGTAGATGCGCTTGGTCTGGATGTTCGTGGTGAAGTTGAGGAAATCGCTTCGCGTCTTGATGGCCATGACGATTTCCTCCATGGCCGCGTTGCCCGCCCGCTCGCCGATGCCGTTGACGGTGCACTCCACCTGCCCGGCCCCGGCGCGGACGGCCGCTAGCGAGTTGGCCACCGCACAGCCCAGGTCGTTGTGGCAGTGCACGGAGATCACGGCCTTGTCGATGTTCGGGACGTTCGCGCGGAGGTAGCGGATGAGGTCGCCGAACTCTGCGGGCATGGCGTAGCCGACGGTGTCGGGGATGTTCACCGTCTTGGCCCCGGCGTCGATGACGGCCGCGACCACCTCGGTGAGGAACTCCACCTCCGTCCGCGAGGCGTCCTCGGGGCTGAACTCCACGTCGTCCACCAGGGTGCACGCGAGCTGGACGCTCTCGACGGACATCTTGAGGATCTCCTGCTTCGCGCGGCGGAGCTTGTAGGTGCGGTGAATCTCGCTGGTGGCGCAGAAGACGTGGATCCGCGGCCTGGCCGCGGGCTTGATGGCGTCGGCGGCGCGGCGGATGTCCTTCTCCAACGACCGGGCCAGCCCGCAGATGACCGGGCCGGAGACCTCCCCGGCCACGGTCTTCACGGCCTCGAAGTCGCCTTGGGAGGCGATGGGGAAGCCCGCCTCGATGATGTCCACCCCCAGCGTCGCGAGCGCGCGGGCCACCTCCAGCTTCTCGGTCATGTTCATGCTGCACCCGGGGCTTTGCTCCCCGTCGCGGAGGGTCGTATCGAAGATGAGGATGTTCCGTTTGTCCGACATGGTTGTTGACCTTCGTTTCGCCAATGCAGCCCGCGGGAGCGGGTTGCTGCTGGAAACCGGGCCGGGCCCGGCATCCCGCCTTCCGTTCAGAATGGGAAGTCCAGTGAGACTCCCGGGCCCAATGTGGCCCTTATCTTGTTGCCTGGCTATCAGAAAATCCAGTCGTTGCGGGAACGAAAAACACAAGGCCCCGCGACCCTTTCTTCAGGAGGATCGCGGGGCCTTGATGGGCTCGTGTCAGGTCCGCGATCCGTCAGCGCAGCAGGCCTACTCCGCCGAAGCAACTGCTTCGGCTGCGAAGGCTGGACAGCTCCACCCCCAACGCCAGGCTCAAGCTGTCCGCGCGACGGATCATGGTTCTCGTCTACCTAAGTAGCCTCGCAAGCTGAGAATATCCGCCACCCGGTGCGGAAGTCAAGTCGATTTCGCAAGCCTGTGAAAAGCCTCCCGGGGTTCAGAATTCCCTCATGGGGAACCCCGCGCCCCCGCGTGTTGCGCAGAACTGCTTCAAAAAAAGGGGGGGGTTCAGAGCGTACGCGCCCTCATGCGCAAGAAGGGGCGCATCATCGGGTCAGTGAACTTATAGTGCATTCTTCCTCTGACTTGGACCCCGGTAAGTACCTGCCCCCCGGACTCTGAGCAGAAGCTTCCGAGGGCTGGGACGAGACTGGGAATGGTTACATCGTCCCCGAAAACGCTCTTCATCGCATCCACAACATTGCCAGCCTGGAAAACTCCTCTATCGTTGTGCTTGGCGTAGGCACAGGCACACAGGATTCTCGGGTATCTGCTTTGCCGAGTTGTTGTTGTTGCCTTGGCAAAGAGATCCCTATACTTCTCGATGGCATCCTCGACTGCGAACGTGCAACCCGCATGGAAAGTGGGAAGGTCGAGAGTTGTCCTACTCTCTTTTAGACAGGCCTTTGCTGCGTGCAAGCCCAGCAAGTGAGCATAGTGGGGAAAACCGTTAGATAGCATAGCTACCTCTCTAAGGACATCTTCACTTACTTTGATCCCCAGTAGTGCGCAACCGTTGGCAACAATGCTTTGAATCTCCTCATCATTCATTGTTGGGAGTTCTATCTGCACCAAATTGCGCTCAACGGACGGGTGGTGCCCGATTAGCTCATCGATGCTCCTGCCCACTCCAACCAAAGCGATGGTGGCGTATCTATTGTTATCAGAGAGGTTCTTGATTAGGTCTGCCATCTTGGACTTGGCCTGTGGGTCTGTGACCTTGTCAAACTCGTCAACGATGAACAGCACCCACTGAGAACCCATTGTCGTCAGCACTTCTGCGATGTCCGAGGGAACAACTGCCTTGGGATCACATTTCAGAACATCTGCAAGCTTGACTGTTTCAGGTTGTCCCTTTTGGGAGAGGAACCGGGGTTCTTTCTGTACGTTCACAATGGTACGACTTAATAGCCGGAACCATATCGCTTGAAAGGTGTCAGTCCCATCGCAGTTCGTTTTGACTGGCACGATATTGGCAATGCATTCATCCAGGATGTTGGCAAGAGAGGTCTTCCCGACCCCACGCTGCCCAAATATGATTGGGTGCCTCCCCGGGGACGGTATTGCCTCGACAATCCGATTGAGCTGCTCCTTCCTTCCGGAGAAGCAGTCTTTGGTGCTCACAGGGGCCCCAGGGGTAAAAACCCTGGTAGCTTCCATGAGAAGATTCTGTTGCTCCTGCATGACGAAGCTCCAGTGTCAGTGGTTGAAGTGGCGGGTGGCGGTGAAGATCATGGTCAGGCCGAGTTCGTCGGCGCGGGCGATGACGTCGTTGTCCTTTTTGCCGCCGCCGGGCTGGATGACGGCCGTGGCGCCGATGTCCTTGGCCCAGTCCAGGCTGTCGGGGAAGGGGAAGAAGGCGTCGCTCGCCAGGGCCGACCCGGCCGTGTCCACCACGCCTCCGCCGCCGTAGGCCTTGGCGATCTGCGTCGCGAGGCGCGCGGAGTTCACGCGGCTCATCTGGCCTGCCCCCGCGCCTAGCAGCGTGCGGTCCCTCGCGAGGACGATCGCGTTGCTCTTGACGTGCTTGCAGACCAGCCAGGCGAAGCGCATGTCGTCGATCTCGTGGGCGGAAGGCTTGCGCTTCGTGACGACCTTCCAGGCGTCCTCGTTCAGCCCCACCAGGTCGCGGTCCTGCACGAGCAACCCCCCGACGACGTACTTGAGGGACTTTTCGCTGTTGCGATTGGCCGTGAGCGGGCCAGTTTCCAGCAACCGCACGTCCCGCCCCCAGCCTTCGCGGGCGCGGATGATCTCCATCGCCTCGGACTGGAACGACGGGGCGATGACGATCTCGGCGAAGAACCCGCCCGCCCCGGCCTTCTTGCCCCAGCGCTTGTAGGTCTCGACGATCGCCGAGGCCAGGTCCGCCGTGACGGGGCGGTTGACGGCGATGATGCCGCCCATGGCGGCGTTGACGTCGCCGAAGTACGCCTTGCGATAGGCCTCCACCAGGTCCTTGTCCACCGCGCACCCGGCGGGGTTGGCGTGCTTGATGATCGCGACGGCGGGGTCTGCGAACTCCTTGACCAGCTCCAGCGCGCCGTTGGCGTCGAAGTAGTTGTTGTAGGAAATCTCCTTGCCGCCCAGGAGCTTGGCGCGGGCCACGCAGGGTTCCGAACCGTCCGGCGAGACGTAGAACGCTCCCTGTTGGTGGGGGTTCTCGCCGTACCGCAGGTCGGCGGCCTTGGTGTAGCTGAAGGTGACGCGCTTCGGGAAGCTCTCGCCCACCAGGCCCGCCAAGTACCCGCTGATGGCGCTGTCGTACGCGGCCGTGAGGCTAAAGGCCGCCAAGGCCAGGTTGCGCCGGAGCTCGGCGCCGACCTTGCCGGCGCTCGCGCGCATCTCCGCGAGCACGAGCTCATACTGCGAGGCGTCGGTGACGACGGTGACGAACTTGTGGTTCTTGGCGGCGGCGCGGACCATGGCCGGCCCGCCGATGTCGATCATCTCGATGGCCTCCGCCGGCGTGCAGCCGGGTTTCGCGATGGCCTGTTCGAAGGGGTACAGCCCCGCGCACACCAGGTCGATGGGCTCGATGCCGTACTTGGCCATGTCGGCTTGGTGGCTGGGGTCGTCGCGCAGGGCGAGGATCGCCCCGTGCACCTTGGGGTGCAGCGTGACCACCCGGTGGCCTAGCATCTCGGGGAAGCCGGTCCACTCCTGGAGGTAGCGCACCTTGACGCCGGCGGCCTCGATGGCCTTGGCCGTGCCCCCGGAGGAGATGATCTCCACGCCCATCGCGGCCAGGGCGCGGGCGAAGTCTTCGATTCCCTTCTTGTCGAAGACGCTGATCAATGCACGGCGGATGGGGATGGCGTCCATGCGAACGCATTCCTTTCAGGGCCGGGGGGGACGGAGCATCTCGGTCGTCAGGCTTCCGGCGGCGAGGGGACGGATGCAGACGACCTTTCCCGTCGGGGAGGCGGCGTAGAGGGCCGGGGCGGTCGCGTTGGGCAGGTACACCGCGTAGCCGGCCATCGGCGCGGAGGATATCTCCTGGCCGCTGAGCTCATCGACGACCCGCAGATCGCCGGCGGCGTCCAGCACGTAGACGTGGCTGCCCTCGTCGCGCACGATGCCTACGACCAGGCGCCCGGCGGGCATCGTCCAGCGCTGGACACCCGTGGCCACGTCGATTGCGTACAGCCGGTCGCGCAGGGCGTACTGGAAGATCGTGTTCTCGCCCACCTGCGGGGGCTGGCGCAGCGGACCCTGGCACACCAGTGCCGGCCAGAGCGCCTTGCCGCTGGTGCGGTCGAAGGCGTACAGGCGGTTGTCCTCGCAGGGCACGAAGCACCCGTGCTCGTCGACGTGCATGTCCGCCAGGACCGCCCCGTGCATCGCCTGGCTGTCGG
>JALHTV010000272.1 GCA_022866005.1 Phycisphaerae bacterium | reverse complement strand
GTACTACCTGTTTGGCCTGCGCAGCGGGCTGGGATTGCTTGCCGACACGTGGCCGACGTTCACCGCCCACGCGGTGCTGCTGTGCGGGTTGCTGGCCTGCTCGGTGGTGGACATCGAGCAGTGGATCGTGCCGCTGGAGGTCTGCTGGGTGGTCAGCGGGATCGGCCTGGTCTCGGCCGCGGTGGCGCCGCGCCCGCTGCTGCCGACGATCTCCCCCCCGGCCGGCGCGATGGCCGTGGGGGCGGCGGCGGGGCTGGTGTTGGCGATGTTCCTGCGGCGGCGGGGGTGGATCCGGCCCAGCTTTCAGGACGCCGCCGACACCGTCGAGGTCCACCGCGACAAGCCCGGTGCCGCGGGCCCGTCCAAGCCCACGATCACGGCGGTGGCCATCACCAAGGCCCACGGCGTCAACCCGCGCAAGGAGATCCTCTACGAGGTGCTGTACCTGGCCCCGGCGGCGCTGCTGGCGGTGGGGGCGTACGTGCTGGTGACGCACTGGCCTGTGGCGGGGCGGGCCTGGCGGGCGCTGGCCAATCCCTATGGCGGGACCTTTGCCACACACGTCAACACGCTGTTGTCGGCCCTGCTGGGGATGCTGGTCGGCGGGCTGTGGGTGTGGGGCGCGCGGATCGCCGGGACGTTGGCCTTCGGCAAGGAGGCCATGGGCATGGGGGACGTGGACCTCATGGCCTCGGTGGGCGCGGTGACGGGATGGATCGTGCCGTCGGTGGCGTTCTTCGTGGCGCCGTTCTTCGGCCTGGCCTGGGCGCTGGTGTTGCTGGCGCGGCGCCGACAGCGCGAGCTGCCCTACGGGCCCTGGCTGGCGGTGGGCACGCTGGTCGTGATGCTGTTCTATGATTACGTGGCGGCGTGGCTGCGACCCTACGCCGAGACGCTTTCGCTGCTGCTGCGATAGAGACCGAAAGGCGGGACGCCATGAAACTGGCAGCCCTGAAGCTGTACGTGATGATCGTCTTCAGCGGACTGATCCTGCTGGCGGCCCTGGTGCTCCTGGTCCTCCAGTGGGGCAACCGGGCGGCCTTCTCGCTGTACGGGACCAACACCAACCCCCGGACCTGGCTGCTCGTGCTCGCCTCGGCCGCGGGGGGCGTGGTGGCCTGGGGGATGATCAAGGTCCTGTGGCGCGGGATCGCCGGGCTGCACCGGCTCCGCGGCTCGTCGGGACCGGACACTGTGGGCGGCAGCGCCTCCTCCGCCTGAGCGCTCCGGCGGGGGGCCGCCGGTGGCCTGGTGGTGGGGTCTTGCGTTGGCCCGCCGGGCGCTGTAGTCTACCGACCTCGTCGATTGGCGGATGACTTCGAGGCCTGTCAGCCCATATGAGGCGCGTGTCGGGCGAATGTGGACCCGCCGCGGCGCCCAAAGGAGACTGTACTCATGAAACGCATCACAAGCTCCATGCTGGTCGTCGTCGCGATCGTGGGGGCGATGTCGTTGTTCGGCTGCAATGGCAAGGACAAGACCATCCAGGGGCTCACGGTCCGCAACCAGGAGCTCCAGAACGAGAAGCAGGACCTCCAGGACCAACTGGCCCAGTCCAAGGCCCGCGAGGACGCCCTGGCGGCGGAGTTGAGTGCCCGGCAGGCGGAGCTGGACGCGGCGCTGGCCCACATCCGGGAAGTGGAGTCCAAGCAGGCCGGTCCGCCGACCGCGGCCGGGTGGGAGCGTGGCGTCCTGGGTGACAAGGTCACCGTCGGGACGGACATCCTGTTCGCGGCGGGCAAGGCCGACCTCACCAGCGCGGGCAAGAGCGCGCTGGACCGGATCGCCGCGGACCTGAACGCGACCTACTCGGGCCTGCCCGTGCGGGTCTACGGCCATACCGACAGCGACCCGATCCGCAAGACCCGCAGACTGTGGCAGGACAACCTGGACCTCTCGGCCAATCGCGCCATGGCGGTGACGCGCTACCTCATCAGCAAAGGCGTCAACGCCAAGAGCGTTGAAACGGTCGCCATGGGCGAGAGCCATCCCGTGGCCGACAACTCCACCACGGCCGGAAAGGCCAAGAACCGCCGCGTGGAGATCATCGCCATCAGGAGGTAGGCCGGCCGGGCCGGCAGCCGCCGCGGGCCCGCCGCCAGCCGGCGCCAGACGCAAGGACGTCATGATCGGCATCGTCGACTACGGGATGGGCAACCTCCGCAGCGTCCAGAAGGCGCTGGAGCGCGTGGGCGGTGAGGCGAGGCTGGTCCGCACGGCCTCGCAGCTAGACGAGGCGGGCAAGATCGTCCTGCCCGGCGTGGCGGCCTTCGGGGACGCGATGGAGGCCCTGGGCGGCGCGGGCCTGGTGGAGCCGCTGGTCGGGGCTATCCGCCGCGGCGTACCGTGCTTGGGATTGTGCCTGGGACTGCAGTTGCTGTTCGACGTGTCCTACGAGGATGGCCAGCACACCGGGTTGGGTTTGCTCGCGGGCAAGGTGGTCCGCTTTGGGTTGGATGCCTCGGTGACGGGCCAGCGGCTGAGCGTTCCGCACATGGGATGGAACCAGATCCGCTGGGGCCGCGACGTGCCGATGCTCCGCGGCATCGAGCAGGGCGCGTCCGTGTATTTCGCTCACAGTTATCACGTGGTCCCTGCCGATGACAGCGTAGTGGCCACGACGACCGACTACGGCTCCCCGTTCGTCTCGGCCGTGTGGAAGGACAACATCTTCGCCACGCAGTTCCACCCGGAGAAAAGCCAGGCCGTGGGACTGCAACTGCTCAAGAACTTCGTGGATCTCTAACCGGCACGTCGTCGGATGGGAACGATGGAAGTCCTTCCCGCGATAGACCTCCGCGACGGGCGGGTGGTCCGCCTCCAGCAGGGCGACTACGACCGCCGGACGGACTACAGCGACTCCCCGCAGACGGTCGCCCGGGAGTTGGCCGCCGCGGGGGCGCGGTGGATCCACGTGGTGGACCTGGACGCCTCTAAGAGCGGCCGGCCCACCAACACCGCCGCGATCGCCGCGATCCGCTCCGCCGTGGAGGCGCGGATCGAGCAGGGCGGCGGGGCCCGGTCGGAGGAGGCCATCGACGCCATGCTGGCCGCCGGGGCCGACCGCGTGGTGGTCGGCTCGGCGGCGATGGAAGACTGGGCCTGGTTCGAACGCCTGGTCACCCGGGTGGACCTGGCCGGCAAACTGGCATTGGGACTAGACGCCCGCGCTGGCAAGCTGGCCGTCCGCGGCTGGACGCGACAACTGAAGACCTCCGCCGTCGAAGTCGCCCGGCGCACGGCCGGTTGGCCTCTGGCGGTGATCGTCTACACCGACATCGCCCGCGATGGCATGATGACCGGTCCGAACCTGTCTGCCACGGCGGAGATCCTGGCGGCCACCGACGTGCCGGTGATCGCCTCTGGCGGCGTCGCGCGCGTAGAAGATGTGCTCCGCTGCAAAGAGATCGGCTGCGCGGGCGTGATCATCGGGCGGGCCTACTACCAGGGCGCGATCGACCTGGCCGAGGCCATCCGGCTGGCGCGGTAGGCCGGGCCTGGACGGCGGCCTCGTTTCGGCCGGTCCAAGAGGTCGGCGGCGACGTATGGAAAAATCGGCGGGGAGGGGGTTGCAAACGGTATGGACCTGGCGTATAGTAATCGAAAGGCAAGGGGTGGGAAGCTCTAACGTCTACCCGCGACGCCATGCGGGCTCCAGTGACGCACGAGAAGGTCACGTTCTTAACAAGGAAGGCTCTTATGAACGAGGTTTCGACGGCAACATCCGACCAAACTAATCTCACAGTGCAGTCCGGTGTTCTGGAGATCACGGACAAGGGTTACGGGTTCCTCCGCCTGGCCAAGAACAGCTATCGCGCCACGCCCGGGGACGTGTTCGTCGGCAAGGACCTGGTGCGTCATCACGGGTTGCGGACCGGCCTGACTATCGAGGGCCGGGCCGTGCCTCCCACGAAGCGCAAGGGCGGCCCGAAGCTGGAGGAACTCCTCACGGTCAACGGCCGCCCGGCGGCAGAGTACACCGACATCATCTCGTTCCAGGAGATGATCGTGGTGGACCCCCACCCGCACCTCCAGTTGGAGACCCCCGGCGGCCCGATGGAGATGCGCGTGCTGGACCTGGTCTGCCCCATCGGTAAGGGGCAGCGCGGGCTGATCGTCGCCCCGCCGCGGTCCGGCAAGACCATCCTGCTCCAGCAAATCGCCAACGCCGTCAACACCAACAACCCCGAGTGCAACGTCATCCTGCTGCTGGTCGACGAGCGCCCCGAGGAAGTCACCGACTTCAAACGCAAGTGCCTCAAGTCCGAGGTGGTCGCCTCCAACAACGACCAGGAGGTCTCCAACCACGTCCGCGTGACCGAGTTCACCATCGAGCGGGCCAAGCGCATGGCCGAGTTCGGCCAGGACGTGGTGATCCTGCTGGACAGCCTCACCCGCCTGGGCCGGTCCTACAACCGCTACATCGAAGGCAGCGGCCGGACGATGACCGGCGGTGTGGACATCCGGGCGCTGGAGATCCCCAAGCGGCAGTTCGGCGCCGCACGCAAGATCGAGGGCGGCGGCAGCCTGACCATCCTGGCGACCGCCCTCATCGAGACCGGCAGCCGCATGGACGACCTGATCTTCGAGGAGTTCAAGGGCACCGGCAACATGGAGCTTCAGCTCGACCAAAAGCTGGCCCAGCGGCGCATCTGGCCGGCCATCAGCATCCCGCAGTCCGGCACGCGAAAAGAGGAACTGCTGGTCGAGCCGTGGCAACTGCCCAAGCTCCACATGCTCCGGCGGTTCCTGTCCGGCCTCAACGTGGATGAGGAAATGCCCCAGCTCCTCAAGGCGCTGGAGAAGTTCCGCAGCAACGACGAGTTCCTGCGGCAGCTCGATACGCGAAACTACTAGCCCAAACCCCGCAGCCCGCCGTCAGTACCCAGGATACAAAGACAGGGACGCCCGTACGGGCGTCCCTGTTGTGTTTTGCCGTTTCGTGCGGCCGGCGCTTACTTCAGGACGGCCTCTTTGGCGGCCTTGGCGATGCGGAACTTCAACACCCGCTTGGCCGGAATCTTAATCGGCTCCCCGGTGGCGGGGTTGCGCCCCATGCGGGCCTTGCGGTTCACCAGCACCAGCTTGCCCAGGCCGGGAATCGTGAAGGCGTTCTTGGCCTCCTTGTAGGCCAGGTCCACCATCGCCTCGATCAGGCAGACGACCTCCTTCTTCTTCATCCCCGTCTTCTCGGCCAGCTTTGCCATGATCTGTGCCTTCGTCATCTTGGCCATGTGCATCGCTCCTTCAATCTAGGTCGACCGGAACCACCGAATTCCTATGTGGCAGCCGCGGCGCCGACCCCACCCACGGGTCCGCTGCCCCACGTGCGTTCGGGCCACACAGCCCGACATTGTCGCCCGTATGGTGCGCTGGGTCCCCAGAGCCGTCAAGTGCAAAAGTGCCGAAAAACCAATAACCACGGGGCTGTTCGCCGCCTTGGGGTTGCCGGTTGTTGCCGGTGCGGCCTCGGTGTCCCGCGGGGTGCGCGGAGCGGTGTGCCTCCTGGAGGACGGTCTCCCGCCCCGCGCCGGGGGGTGTAGCTTCCGCGCGCAGCGTGCGCCGTCCGTTTCGGCGGGGCTTTGCCTTGCAGGGCGGGTCGTGTGTAGAATGCACGGGCACGTCATCAGAGGATGGATCAGCCATGAGCACCGTACGCTTGCTGTCGAGGACCGCGATGGTGGCTCTGCTGGCCGCCGGCGCCGCCTCGCCGCTGGCCTGCAAGCGGCAGGAGGCGCCTCCAGCCATCGGCGAGCGCCAAGATCAAGGGGAACGACCTATGAGCATGAAGATCACCAGTTCGGGCTTCGCCCACGGAGCGCCCATGCCCGCCCGCTACACCGGTGACGGGCAGGATGTCTCCCCGCCGCTGGCCTGGTCGGGCCTGCCCACCGGCACGGTGGAGCTGGCGCTGATCTGCGACGACCCCGACGCCCCGCGGCCCCAGCCGTGGGTCCACTGGGTCATCTACAAGATCCCCGCCTCAGCCACCGCCCTGGACGAGGGCATCCCGTCTTCCGAAGACCTCTCCTCACCGCCCGGGGCGATGCAGGGGCTGAACACCTGGCCGGCGGTGGGGTATCGCGGCCCGGCCCCGCCCCGCGGGCACGGGGTGCACCACTATCGCTTCCACCTCTATGCCCTGGACAAGGCCCTGCCGCTCCAGCCTCGGCTGACCAAGGCCCAGTTGCTGGAGGCCATGGGCGGCCACGTCCTGGCCGAGGCGGAACTGGTGGGAACCTACCAGCGCTGAGCGGCTGCCGGAGCCCGGCCAAGGTCGCCCTGGGCAGCACCGGCCGGTCATGAGTAGAATACCGCCCGAGCCGACCCAACCGCCCTCGCGCCGAGGCGCTGCTGTTCTCTTCCATCCATCGCTGTAGAATGGACAGACACATTGACGCCGAGTTTTCCGGCGAGGATACGCCCATGGCCGCCACGCCGCCGCCCGAGGTGCCCGTTCCCAGGGAGCCCGTCCGCTTTGCCCTCATCGGCGCGGGGGCCCGCTCGCACGACACCTACCCGCCGCTGCTGGAGTGGCTGAGGCCCTGTATGGAGCTGGTGGCCGTGTGCGACCCGGTCGCGGAGCACGCCGACGCG
>JALHTV010000271.1 GCA_022866005.1 Phycisphaerae bacterium | reverse complement strand
GGGGCGTCTGCGACGTGCCGGCCTGCTGGCCGGGCGGCCCGGAGAGCGTGCTGGAGGCCCTGGCGGGCGGCGGGACCATGATGGAGCACCTGGTGGCCCTTGCTGCCCGGTGCGAGCGTTTCATCCCGCTTGCGGACATCCGCCTGCTCGCCCCCGTGCCCAATCCGCCCAAGCTGCTGGGGTTGGCGGTCAACTACCTGGAGCACCATCGCGAGATCGACCGCACCGCCGACATGCCCGACGACCCCAAGGCCGCGACCACGCCGCGCCCCTTCCTCATGCCCGCAACCACCATCGCCAACCCGGGCGACCAGATCCCCTGGCCCGCCACGAGCCGCCAGATCGACTACGAGGTGGAGCTGGCGGTGGTGATCGGCAGCCTCGCCAAGGGCGTCTCCCCCCAAGCCGCCGCCCACCACATCGCCGGCTACACCATCGCCAACGACCTCTCCGCCCGCAGCGCGACCTTCGCCGAGGGCCGGGCGAAGCGCCCCAAGGATGAGTTCTTCGACTGGCTGCACGGCAAGTGGCCCGACGGGTTCTGCCCGATGGGCCCGGTCCTGGTGACGCCGGAGGAGATCGGCGACGTGAGGAACCTGGAGCTGGAACTGACCGTCAACGGCGTGACGCGCCAGAAGGCCTCCACGGCGATGATGATCTTCGACGTCTTCGAGATCGTCAGCTTCTGCAGCCACCTGATGACGCTGCTGCCGGGCGACATCATCGCGACCGGCACGCCCTCGGGCGGGGGGGCGGCCACGGGGGAGTTCCTCTCTCCCGGCGCCATCCTCACCTGCCGCATCGAACGAATCGGTGAGCTGACCAACACGCTCGCCCAGCCGCCCAAGTCCTTCTACACCCCCTGCCGCAGATAGGAAATAGGAGCGATTCATGGCCGGATGCGCGTTTTGATTGATCCCCGCCCTCACGGGGAGGGCTTCGGCGTCGCACACCCGCCGCATCCCTGCTAGGAAGCCCGCTGCGTCAGCAGCGGGATAGCTGCCAGGCCCAAACTCGCGGGGAACCTTGACCCGCCGCCCCATGCGAAAGTAACCTACGCCCATGACCGATCCGCAGGAGAAGTTGTCGCGCCCACCGCAGGACCCCTCGCCTGCGGCCACCGTGGAGGCGATCCTGTTCACCAGCGACAGCCCGCTCTCGGCCGTCCGCATCGCCGAGATCGCCGAGCTGCACAGCGAGCGCGCGGTCAAGGAGGCCGTCGCGGCCCTGAACGCCCGCTACGAGCGCGACGGGGCGGCCTTTCGCATCGAGGCGCTCGCCGGCGGCTACCAGATGCTCACGCGCCCGGAGTTCCACGATTGCGTAGCCCGCCTGCTCCGCGACCGCGGCGATTCGCGCCTCAGCCAGGCGGCGATGGAGACGCTAGCCATCGTCGCCTACCGCCAGCCGATCCTGCGGGCCGACGTCGAGGCCATCCGCGGCGTGGCCTGCGGGGAGGTGCTCCGCGGGCTTTTGGAGCGACAGCTCATCAAGATCGTCGGGCGGGCCAAGGTCATCGGCCGGCCGATGCTGTACGGCACGACGCGACGGTTCCTGGAGGTCTTCGGCCTGGAGAGCCTGGAAGACCTCCCCAAAGTCGAAGAACTCCGCACCGGGGCGCCCCCCGCCCGTCCCGAGCCTGTCGAGGGGCGCCCTGAGCTTGTCGAAGGGGCGCCTGCTCCACCCCTTGCACCTACCGGCCCTGCCCCCGCAACCGGGGCTCCCACATCAGCGCAGGGGCGACCACCTGGTTGATCCTCGGTTCGCGTGTGCCGACCACCCCAGCTAGGGCGTCCAGCTGAGGATCCCCCGTCGCCCTGGATGAGCAGCCCCCTCGTCCACTTCCCACCGGAAACGGACTTGGACCTTGCACGCAAGCTTCTTGGCAAGGATGAAGGCGTTCTCCCATGCCCGGTGCGCCTCCATCCCCACGACCGACAGGCCAGTCCCGGGAATGGGGTGGAAACCGTCCGTGGTTAGACGCCCCTCTCTTATGATGTTTCCTTTGACCCATTCACGCAACTCCCCGATTCCGTGTCCCCGCTCAACCGCCAGTCTGACACCGGTACGGACTAGGTCATTCCAAGACCGGCAAGTCTTTCCCCCTATGCTCGCCTCAAGCACGCGCGTGAACCTGAGACTGTCTGGTCGCTCAGGGTTAAGAAGGATCTGGTCGGGACCCGGGGGTACCTGTCCTTCACGGTCTCTGTCATAGTCCAAATCGCCGGGTCCCGACTCCTGACGTTCGTCCCTATCCCCCAGAAACCTGACGGTCTTCTCCCGCGTGATCGTGGAGT
Source organism: Phycisphaerae bacterium (assembly GCA_022866005.1). Taxonomy (GTDB): domain Bacteria; phylum Planctomycetota; class Phycisphaerae; order SM23-33; family SM23-33; genus JALHTV01. Next base: position 5,424 of record JALHTV010000271.1, on the reverse strand, counting down.
ATCCCCGCTCACTTGCGACTTCCACGAGCGCGTCAGGAAGTCCAGGATAGGGAGGTGCCTGGATCCGTCTCCTGGCTTCAGGGAGGTACTCCTCCATCGCTTGATCCTCTTTTGACAACTCAAGAAGAGCCTTGGCCTCTGTTTCCGCTTGTCCGCTCCTGATCTTGTCTTTGCCGAGGAACGTGCGAAGCGTTGCTTCGATATCTTCAGGTTCCTGTTTGACAAGGTCCAGCACCTTGAAGCGTTTTCTGTCGAACTCACCCCCTGTCCTCGAGTAGTAGAAGCGCCAGGTGGGCCCATCGGTGATCACACAGAAGAGCGCCGTGTTGTCACAGTTGTAGTCTCGGAGCTGTCTCTCGACTTGGGCAAGGTTGCCTATCCCGCCCACTGGTTTCACCTCGATAAACACTGATGGCTCCCTGGGGTCGAGGAAAAGAGCGAGATCGACCTTCGTTCTATCTTCCGTGGGGGCCGGCTTGTACTCAGCGTTTACCTCGCGCGGGTCCCAGAGATTCCACTCAAGGTCGTGCAGGATCCTTGCCACAAGCGACAATCGTACGTGCTCCTCGTTCTGGTACGCGCCTTCTTGAAGTTTCTTGCGGATGTCAGCCAGCGTATCCTTCATGGCCCTATGTCCTCACCCTGGGTGGAGGCCCGCCTGATACAACCCGGTCAAGATGAAGACGATTATGCCCCTACGGGATGTTTGTTTCAATCCTCTAAACTCACTGCAGGTGTGCTTGATTCCGGGCGGCCCGTCTAGTACAAGTCGGCCTCTCGGCCAGGGCGCGTCGCCCCGCAGGAGCCGTGAATGCGCATCATCGTCCCCATCAAGCAGGTGCCGGAGACCAGCGCCGTCAAGATGGACGAGGCCACCGGCACGATGATCCGCGAGGGGGTCGAGGCCATCGTCAACCCGCTGGACCTCTATGCGATCGAGACCGCCCTCCAGCTCCGCGAGGCCCACGGCGGCGAGGTGGTGATCGTCTCGATGGGCCCGCCCAAGGCCGAGCGGGCCATCCGCGAGGCCATCGCCATGGGCTGCGACCGCGGCGTGCTCATCTCCGACAAGGCCTTCGCCGGCAGCGACACCTGGGCCACCAGCTACGCGCTGGCGGGGGCGATCCGCAAGCTGGGGGCGTTCGATCTGGTCCTCTGCGGTGAGCGGGCCACCGACGGCGACACCGGCCAGGTCGGCCCGGGCATCGCCTCGTTCCTGGACCTGCCGGTTGCGACCTACGTCGGCAAGATCGAGTCGGTCGAATGTAGCCCGGCCGCCCCGGCCGGGAAACCTGCCAAGGGCGCACAGCCGAGGGCGGCGGCTCGACTGAGCTCGCCGAACTCTGTGCCACATGTCCGAGTCCATCGGCTGGTCGAGGACGGCTACGAGGTCCTGGAGGTGTCGCTCCCGGCCGTGCTGACGGTGGTGAAGGAGATCGCCAACCCGCGCCTGCCAACGCTCCGCGGCAAGCAGCGGGCCAAGGCCGCCGAGGTCCCCGTGTGGGTGCCCCAGGACATGGAGCTGGACCCCGCCAAGCTCGGCCTGGACGGCTCGCCCACGCGCGTCGTGAAGATCTTCAAACCCAAGGTCGCGCGCGAGTGCCGCAAGCTGGCCGCCGGTGACGAGCAGTCCGTCGCCGCCGCCACGGAGAAACTGGTGGAGTTCCTCAAAACGCGCGACTTGATCTAGCGTTCGATATGTCCAAGTCATCGAAGAAATCCGCGACCTACAAAGGCGTCTGGATCCTGGCTGAGCAGGCCGGCGGGCGGATCCAGCGCGTCAGTCACGAGCTGTTGGCCCGCGGGCGCGAGCTGGCCGACAAGCGCGGCACCGACCTGACGGCCGCGGTCTTCGGGCACAAGATCGCCGAGGCGGACCTGGCCGAGCTGATCGACCGCGGCGCCGACCGCGTGATCGCGATGGAGGCAGCGGAGCTGGAGCACTTCCTCGTCGAGCCGTACGCCGCGTGTCTGCTGGCGCTGGTCGCCGAGCACCGCCCGGAGATCCTGATCGCCGGGGCGACCAGCACCGGGCGGACGCTGATGCCCTACGTGGCCGTCCAGGCGAATGCGGGCCTGACCGCCGACTGCACGGTGCTGGACATTGAGCCGGAAACCGGCAACCTGCTCCAGACCCGGCCCGCGATCGGCGGCAACATCCTGGCGACCATCAAGACGCCGCGCCACCGCCCGCAGATGGCGACCGTCCGCCCGCGCTCGACGCGCCCCGCGCCCAAGCAGCCCGGCCGGCGGGGCGAGGTCATCCGTCGCAAGGCGCCGGCGGAGCTGCTCGCCAGCCGAATCCGCCGCGTGGGCTTCCTGCCCAATCCCGACGAGCACAGCCTCCAGGAGGCCGACGTGGTCGTCACCGTCGGGCGCGGGGTCAAGAAGGGTGAGAACATCAAGCTGGTCGCCCCGCTGGTGAAGGCGCTGGACGCGTCGCTGGGGGCCACGCGCGACGTGGTCGACCGCGGCTGGCTGAGCTATCCGCACCAGGTGGGGCTGAGCGGCAAGACCGTCACGCCGAAGCTGTACGTCGCCCTGGGCGTCTCGGGCAGCATTCAGCACCTGGCCGGCATGCAGACGGCCGAGACCATCGTGGCCGTGAATGCCGACCCCGACGCGCAGATCTTCCGCGTGGCCGACTTCGGGATCGTGGGCGACCTGTTCGACGTCGTGCCGGTGCTGGTGGAGAAGGTAAGGAAGGCCAGACAGGGATGAGCGTGGATGAGGTTCAGATTGTCGATCTGGACACCTACGATCCCAGCGATCAGGAGATCCTGTCGCTTATGGACCTGCTGCGGGCGCCGGACCAGGTGGAGTGGGAGTACGACCCCAGCTGGGCCCAGAAGCCGTCCTCACCGCGGAAGGAAGTCAAAGACTTCCACAAGCACCGTCGCAAGCAGCGCGGCCAGAACCACCGGCTGTGGGCGCTGGCGGGGCAGCGCGTGGTCGGCATGATCGGGATCAATCGTCGCAAGGAACCTTGCCGGAACCACTGCGGGGAGCTGGGCTTTGGCGTGCTCAAAGACTACGCCCGACGCGAGATTGGCTATCGGCTGGTCATGGCCGCCATCGCCAAGGCCCGCGAGGTCGGCCTGAAGCGGCTGGAGGCAGACTGTTTTTCGGACAACGAGGCCTCCGCCGCACTGCTCAGGAAGTCCGGCTTCCGGGAGGAAGGCGTGCGAGTCGGCGCGATTTGCCGCGATGGAAAGCCAAGAGACCAGAGGATATTCGGATTAGTGCTATAAGGCCGGGCGGATTGGAACAGGCAAGAACAGGCGTGCGCGAGCACAAGTACGATCCCGTCACCCCCGCCGTCGCGGAGGCGCTGAGGAAGATCGTCGGTGACAAGTACGTCGTCTTCGGGGACGCCGAGAAGCTGGAGCCCTACAGCCACGATGAGGTCGCCGAGGCCGAGTATGCCCATAGCCCCGAATGCCTCGTGCGGCCCGGCTCGGCGGAGGAGATCGCGGCCATCCTGAAGCTGGCCAATCGCGAGCACATCCCCGTCACGCCGCGCGGCGCGGGAAGCGGCCTATCGGGCGGGGCGGTGCCCCTTTACGGCGGCGTCGTGCTGCTGATGGACCGCATGAACCGGATCCTGGAGATCGACGCCGAGAACATGATGATCGTCGTCGAGCCGGGGCTGGTCACCAATGAGATCAACGACAAGATCAGGGACCTGGGCCTGTTCTACGCCGGCTACCCCATGAGCCTGGAGACGTGCTTCATCGGCGGCAACGTGGCCGAGAACGCCGGCGGCGGCAAGGCCGTCAAGTACGGCGTCACGGGACGCTACGTCACCGGGCTGGAGATGGTCACCCCAACAGGGGAGATCGTCACCCTGGGCGGCAAGCTCGTCAAGGACGTCACCGGCTACAACCTCGTCGGCCTCATGGTCGGCAGCGAGGGCACGCTGGGCGTCTTCACCAAGATCACGCTCAAGCTCATGCCCCTGCCCAAGGCCAGCGTGGATTTGCTCGTGCTGTTCCCCACGGCCGAGGCCGCGATTGCCGCCGTGCCGCAGATCATGACTGGCGGCGGCGTGATCCCCACGGCGGTGGAGTTCATGGACCAGACCTCCGTCCAGGCCGCCTGCGAGTATCTGAACGAGTCCATCCCCTACCAGCAGGCCGGGGCGATGCTCCTGATCACCGGCGACGGCAGCGCGCCCAACCCGGTGGAGCGCGACTACGAGGCCATCGGTCAGCAGTGCCTCTCGGCCGGGGCGATCGAGGTCTACGTGGCCGACAACTACACCACCTCCGAGAGAATCTGGAAGGTCCGCCGCAACATCGCCGAGGCCTTCAAGGTCGTCAGCCCCCACCAGAGCCTGGAAGACATCGTCGTGCCCATCGCCAACATCCCGGCCATGGTCGCGGGCCTGGCGGAGCTGAGCAAGAAGTACGACGTGGCCTTCCCCTGCTACGGCCACGCCGGCGACGGCAACCTGCACGCGACGCCCGTGATGAACCCCACCTGGACCGTCGACCGCTGGCACCAGACGCTGCCGGCCATCCTCACCGATCTCTACAAGCTCACCGCCAGCCTGGGCGGGACGATCTCGGGGGAGCACGGCATCGGCCACAAGCGCAAGGGCTACATGCCCCTGGTGTGCTCCGCGGCCCACATCGAGGTCATGCGGGCGATCAAGCGGGCGCTGGACCCCAACAACATCCTCAACCCCGGCAAAATCTTCGACGTGTGAAGGAAAAGGGGTCAGGAACCTTTTCTACCTTCCTCTGACGACCCTGGCGCGACATCGGCGCGGTTCAGCATACGACACCAGGTACCCCCAGCAAGTGTTGGGTGTAGTCTGAGCATCTCGGGACGCCAGCCCGCGATCCGAAGGTCTCCGAGAAAAGGTTCCTGACCCCTTTTTCCGTCATCCCTGTCTATCACGATCGTCCTCGAATACTGTCCATCCCAGGGCTATTCTTTACATCCCCGCCAAGCACAAGCAAGATGAAATGCTCTCGCCGGTACCGTGTTGCTGCGGTTGTCTTCGGTAGGCCCCCCATTGTTGCAAATAACGGCCTGCGCCGATAGACTCGCGGCCTCATGGGTAAGCTCACGGACAAAGAGTTAGACCAGCAGGTGGAGATGCTCTCGCGCGGGAGCGAAGGCCTGTACACGGCCGGGGAGCTGCGGCAGCGGCTGGCGGAGGCTGCGGCCGCCGGGCGGCAGTTGCGCGTCAAGCTGGGGCTGGACCCCACGGCCCCGGACATCCACCTGGGCCACACGGTGGTGCTCCGCAAGATCCGCCAGTTCCAGGACCTCGGCCACAAGGCCGTGCTGATCATCGGCGACTACACCGCCCGCATCGGCGACCCCAGCGGGGAGAACAAGACCCGCCCGATGCTCAGCCCGGAGCAGATCGAGGCCAATGCGGCCACCTACGTCGCCCAGGCCGGAAAGGTG
>JALHTV010000270.1 GCA_022866005.1 Phycisphaerae bacterium | reverse complement strand
GTTGACCTTCTTGTCGCCGTTGAAGTCGCCTTTGGCCCAGCCCCCGGTTAGCCCGAAGTTGGCCGCCAAGAGGTTGTAGTCGTCGATGTCCACCCGCAGGTCGAGGTTGGCGTCGCCGTACTCGGTGCCCAGCATCGTGCGGATGAGGTCGTTGCTGTCGGCCCAGCCGATGATGCTGTCGCCGCTGACGTCATACCAGAGGTCGGCACTGCCGTAGTGGGCGAACAGGGCGTCGATGTCGGTGGCGTTGACGGAGCTGTCGTTGTTGAAGTCCCCGGTCAGCGGGGCGGGGATGTCGGCTATCACGCTGTCGATCCAGCCGGCGTAGGCGCTCGCGCGAACGTGGAAGCTGTAATCGCCGTATTTCGGCCAGTGGTTAGGGTCATAGCACGCCAGGGTCGAATGGATCCCGGCCACGCGCAGCGATCCCCCGGCATTGATGAACACCGGCCCGCCGCTGTCGCCGTAGGCCACCATGACCTCCTTGTCGGCCCCCAGGCTGCCGTTGGGGCCCCCGGAGGAGGGCGAATCAAAGTCCATCTGAAGGCACTGCCCGGACGTGCCGTAGTTCGGGTCGATCGAATCGATCCTGTTGTAGCCGACCCGCAACGTGCCGCGGGGGTAGTTGGGGTCCCCGCCGGCCTGCACCGTGGCGGGCGTGCCGCTCATCCCGTAACCCACCACGACGCCCACCTTGCCGCTCTCGGTGCCGTAGACGCTGGGATCGTACAGCGAGTAGCCGTCCAGCCCCGTGTTGCGGTTCAGACGCACCACCGCCACGTCGGCGGTGGGGTAAGTGAAGACCTCCGCCAACGAGAAGACCACCGGCCCAGACTCCAGGTGGAAGGTGGCCGTGTGGCCGGTCCAGCCGAAGACGGCGTGCTTGGCGGTCAGGACGTACCAGGGGTCCACCAGGACCGCGCTGGCGCCGCTGACGCTGCTGAGGTAGGCCACGCCATCGTATGCTGATGGCGCCGTGACGACGTGGAGACTGGGGTCGTCGCTGACGACAATGCCCCAGGCCGGGCTGGCCGTCCCGTGCAGACACGCGGCCAGCGCGAATGCCAAGAGCGTCGCAGCAGTGCTTGCCTTGGCCATCCTCACAAAACACTTCCTCCGAACACAGCCCCCGCCACGGGACTGCTGAACATCAAAGACACCACACTCCGCAAGTTGCCTCCTCTATATAAATCATACCCCAATGGGGGATAATGGTCAAGCAGCCACCCCAGTCTGGCCAAGTGCCGGGCCCGTTTCAGCACCGCGCTGCGCTGAGCGTGCTATCGTCAAGGGCTACCCTGACTGCCGTATTGGCAACTGCTGGCGTCTGGGCGCAGTCTGGCAGCACGGCCGATCTCCATAACTCCCGGATTTATAATGCCCTAGAGCCAAGGTATGCTATTTGCTTGTTGTTTCTTTGTGCCGGTGCGCCTAGAGCAGCTCCGGGTGGGAAGAGGTGAGCCGATGCGTCTGGACAAACTGACGGTCAAGTCCCAGGAGGCCCTCGCCGCGGGTCAAGCAACAGCCGGCGAGCGTGGCCACGCCACGGTCGGCCCGCTGCACCTGTTGGACGCGCTGCTGCGCCAGGAGGGCGGGCTGGCCGGGTCGCTGTTGGAGCGCGTGGGCACCCCGGCCTCGCGCGTCGCGTCGGTGGTGACCAGCGAGCTAGGCCGCCTGCCCAGTCAGAGCGCCCAGGCCGGGGTGTCGCTGGACCCCGCACTCCAGGCCGTGCTGAACCGCGCCGAGACGTCAGCCCGCCAGATGTCCGATGAGTACGTCTCCGTCGAGCATCTGCTCATGGCCCTAGCCGAAGAGCCGTCCCCAGCCCGGGACGTACTGAGCACGCTGGGGGTGGACGTAGGCGCGCTGGTCGCGGCCATGAAGGACATCCGCGGCAACCAGCGCGTGACCGACCCCAACCCCGAGGACAAATACCAGGCCCTGGAGCGGTACGGGCGGGACCTGTGCGAGATGGCCCGGCGGGGCAAGCTCGATCCGGTCATCGGGCGCGACGAGGAGATCCGCCGCTGCATGCAGATCCTCTCGCGGAGGACCAAGAACAACCCGGTGCTCATCGGCCTGCCGGGGGTGGGCAAGACGGCCATCGTGGAGGGTCTGGCCCAGCGGATCGTCGACGGTGACGTGCCGGCGGGCCTGGCGGGCAAGACGGTCATCGCGCTGGACATGGGGGCGCTATTGGCCGGCTCCAAGTACCGCGGGGAGTTCGAGGACCGCCTCAAGGCCGTGCTGAAGGAAGTCACCGGCAGCGACGGGCGGATCATCCTGTTCATCGACGAGCTGCACACCGTCGTCGGCGCCGGGGCGGCCGAGGGGGCGATCTCGGCCGGCAACCTCATCAAGCCGGCCCTGGCGCGGGGCGACCTGCGCTGCATCGGGGCCACCACGTTGGACGAATACCGCAAGCACGTCGAGAAGGACGCCGCCCTGGAGCGGCGCTTCCAGCCGCTGATGGTGGGCGAACCCAGCGTGGAGGAGACCATCGCGATCCTCCGGGGCCTCAAGGCCCGCTACGATGCCCACCATGGCGTGCGGATCCAGGACGCGGCGCTGGTGGCGGCGGCGACGATGAGCCGGCGCTACATCACCGACCGGTACCTCCCCGACAAGGCCATCGACCTGGTCGATGAGGCCGCCAGCCGCCTGCGGCTCGAGAACGACTCCATGCCCGCCGAGCTGGACGAGCTGAAGCGGCGGATCATGAAGCTCCAGATTGAGCGCGAGGCCTTGCGGAAGGAGACCGACCAGGCCTCCAAGGACCGCCTGGCGGCGCTGGAGGGCCAGCTTGCCAGCTACCAGGGGAGGTTCGACGAACTGCACGCCCGCTGGGGCAACGAGCAGGCCGTGCTCAAGGGAATCCGCGGCCTCAAAGCGCAGATCGAATCGCTGAACACGCAACTGGACCAGGCCCGCCGCTCCGGCGATCTGGAGGCGGCGGCGCGGATCCAGTACGGCCAGCTCCGCGACCTGCAGGCCGAGCTGGGCCGCCAGGAGAACGAGCTTAAGCGTCTCACGGCCGACGGAGGCATGGTCAGCGAGGAGGTCACCGCCGAGCACATTGCCGAGATCGTGGGCAAGTGGACGCACATCCCGGTCGTCAGGCTCATGGAGTCTGAGCGCGGGAAGCTGCTGGGCATGGAGGACCGCCTGCGCCGCCGCGTCGTCGGGCAGGATGAGGCGCTGCGGGTGGTCAGCGATGCTGTCCGCCGCAGCCGCGCCGGCCTGAGCGACCCGCGGCGGCCCATCGGCAGCTTCCTGTTCCTGGGACCCACGGGCGTGGGCAAGACCGAGCTGTGCAAGGCGCTGGCGGAGCTGCTGTTCGACACCGAGGACGCCCTGGTCCGCATCGACATGAGCGAGTTCATGGAGCAGCACTCGGTCGCGCGGCTGATCGGCGCCCCGCCGGGCTACGTGGGCTACGAGGAAGGCGGGTGGCTCACCGAGGCCGTGCGCCGCAGGCCTTATTGCGTGATCCTGTTCGATGAGGTTGAAAAGGCCCACCGCGACGTGTTCAACGTCCTGCTCCAGGTGCTGGACGACGGGCGGCTGACGGACTCGCAGGGGCGGACGGTGGACTTCAAGAACACCGTCGTGATCATGACCTCGAACATCGGCAGCCAGCAGATCCAGGCGTTCGCGGGCCGACCCGGCGGCGAGGACTACGAGTCCATGAAGCGGCGGGTCACCGACGACCTGCGCGGTGCCTTCCGGCCGGAGTTCCTCAACCGGGTCGACGAGGTCATC
>JALHTV010000269.1 GCA_022866005.1 Phycisphaerae bacterium | reverse complement strand
TCGTCGGGCTTCGGAGGGCATCCTGCTTGCTCGCCCCGCTCGCCTTCGCAGGACTGCGTCCTGCGAAGCCCGTACGGGCGAAGCAGGATGGGCGCGACAGGGCTCGAACCTATGACCTCTTCCTTGTAGGGGAAGCGCTCTAGCCTGCTGAGCTACGCGCCCGCATTCCAGCCGCAGTATACCCCGCTTTCGCACACCTGCCAAGGCAGCCTGCCTGCCCCTTCCGCGGGCGCTAGGATGGAGAAAAGCCCCCGGACGGTGCAAATGGGGCTGGAAAACCGCCCTCCGTAATGGTGACAATGGTCGCGGCGACGGGGTACCCATCGGCCGCCGCGGGTGAGCGGATTGAGGCCAATGCCGGCGGCAATGGTGGAAAGGAACGCACATGGCAGAGCAATTCGAGGTCACTGAACTGGTCAAGATCGCCGTGGAGGACGAGATCAGCGGCGTCGCCTTCTACACCGCCCTGGCCGGCAAGGCCAAGGACGCCGAACTCAGAAAGGTCTTCGCCGACCTGGCCGAGCAGGAGAAGTATCACCAGAAGCGATTCGAGGCCATGCTCGCGGAACTGGGCGGGCACCACGCGCCTGAGCAGTACCCCGGGGAATACGTGGCCTACTTGCAGGTGTTGACCAGCAGTAGGGCGTTTCCAGATCCCCAGGCCGCCCGCAAGGCCGCCGAGCAGTGCCGTGACGACGCCGCGGCGCTGGGGCTGGCGACGCGATTTGAGCGGGACACGCTGATGCTCATGAACGAGATGCGCCAGCTAATGCCGGCCAGGGACGCCGCGATCGTCGAGGAAGTGGCCTCGGAAGAGCAGGCCCACCTGGTGACGCTGACCGAGGCCCGGCAGCGCCTGGGCGTCTGAAGGGCCGCAGCCGGTGGAGAAGCTCTGGCATTGGCCGGGTCGGCGGGCGTATAATCCCGCCCGTGCCCGGCCGAGCGGCCGGTGCGAACAGGCCACCCCTGCCTGCGACGAACGATCACGATAGATAGGAGCCGACCATGAAAGGGAACGCGAAGCTACTCGATGCCCTCAACGCTCGCCTGTCGGAGGAGCTGGGCGCCGTCAATCAGTACATGGTCCACGCCGAGATGCTGGAGAACTGGGGCTACGTGCGCCTCGCCAAGAAGGTCAAGGCCCGGGCCATCGTCGAGATGAAGCACGCCGAGAAGCTCATCGAGCGCATCCTGTTCCTGGAGGGCACGCCCGTCGTCAGCAAGCTCGCCCCCATCCAGATCGGCGCCGACGTGCCCCGGCAGCTCGCCAACGACCTGGACACCGAGATGGGCGCGGTCAAGAACTACAACGACACCATCAAGCTGGCCGTGGAGGTAGGCGACAACGCCACCAAGGAGATCCTCGACGGCATCCTCAACGATGAGGACGCCCATGTGGACGAACTGGAAGAGCAGCGCGACCAGATCAAGCAGATGACCCTGCCGATCTACCTCAGCGCCCAGACCGGCGAGTAGCACCCTCGGTGCGGCGCCCCGCACCGGTGGGGGGCGCCGGACGCCTCGGACAGAAAAAGGCCTCCGGCACATCCGTGCCGGAGGCCTTTGAACTTCCCTGGGTTTGTCCGTCTTATTTGCTGATGCGGGTGTGCCAATCCGTCAGACTGGAGGACCGGTCCAGCAGAAGGACCGCGTCGACGTCCTCGACGAGCATGCGCATCTGGAGGGCGGCCTGCTGGCGGAGCCGGCGGTTGTGCTCGTCGGCCGATTCGCTCATGGTGCAGCCGACCAGGAAGCCGACCACGCACAGTATCGCCGCGATGAGTGTACCCTTCATGGCCTCCACCTCAACCTGCCTACCGGTAGGCAGGCTCGTGACGTTGCCGGGCCCCGCCCGGCGATCCTCCAGCCGGATGCCTACGTCGCACCGGTTGAAGGGCCATGCTCGGGCCGGGCCGGGTGCCTGTCAACGCCAAAACCGCCTCGGCAGGGTCTTTCATCGGCTGGGCGGAGCGATCTGCTTGAGCCTGCCTGCTTGCAGGCGACCGGGCCGGCGAAATCTGCGGCCACGATCAGGCCCCGAACTTCTCCAGCTTGCCGGCGTGGGCCATCGCCAGTGGCAGCAGCTCCTTGGCCGGGATCGTGCCGATCTGGCCGCAGCGGCAGTGGACCTCCTCAAAACGCCCGCCGTCGCCTCCGCGGAGGTAGGGCGCCGCCATCATCACCGGCACCGGGTGCCAGCTATGGGCCTTCAGGCTGGGCGGGGTGGAGTGGTCGCCGGTGACGATCAGCACGTCGGGCTTGGCCGCCAGCAGCGTCGGCAACGCCGCGTCCATCTCCTCGATCCGCTGGACCTTGCCCGCCAGGTCGCCGTCCTCGCCGGCCTTGTCGGTGTACTTGAAGTGCGCGAAGACGAACGTGTGGTCGGCCATGGCCTTGGCGGCCTCGGCGCAGACCTCGGCGGCCGTGGTGGGCCTGGCCACCACGGGCATGCCCAATAGCCTCGCGACGCCTCGGTACATGGGATAGCCCGCGACGGCGGCGGGCTTGAGCCGGTAACGCTGGGCGAACTTCGGCCAGTCCGGGTGCTTGGCGAACCCGCGGGCGAGCAGCATGTTGGCCTTGGGCTCATCGGCCAGGATCTTCCGCACCTGCCCCAGCAGCTTCTCGACGATCCTCGCCGTCGGGCTGGATTTGTGTGCCCCGCGCGTCGGGGACAGCGGCGCCACGCCGGTTTGCTGGGGGTCGGTGTCGCCGATGTTGTCATCGAGCTTCTCCCCGCGCAGGACCAGCACCGCGCGGTGCTCGGCCTCGGTCTGGAGGAACACTTCTAGACCCACGGGGGGCTTGAGGGCCTGTTTGAGCTTAGCCAGGATGCGGCGGTTCTCGCTGTCGGGGATTCGCCCGGCCCGGCGGTCGGCGACGTGGCCGGCGGCATCGAGCGTGCAGAAGTTCAGCCGCGCCGCCACGTCGCAGTCCTCCAGGGGGAACTCTACGCCCAACGCGCTCAGCACCCCGCGCCCGACTTCGTAGACAAGCGGATCGTAGCCGAACAGGGCCAGGTGCCCCGGGCCGGATCCGGGCGTGACGCCCGTGGCCACGGGCAAGATCAGCCCCAAGGCCGAGCGGGCGGCGAGGGCGTCCAGGTTCGGCGTGCGGGCCTGCTGAAGGGCCGTGCCGCGCCCCTCGTTGTCGCAGTCGCCCACCCCGTCCATCACCAGCATGACGATGCGCTTGTCGTTCTCAATTGCCAGCTCGCTGATCAGCTTTCCGTAGGTGTCTTCCATCGTGTTGCGTCCTTCCATTCAGCCGATGGCTGCGGTGCGCATCCGCCATAGCTCGCCGCAGGTCGCCAGGGCGACCGAAGGCGAGCGGCGGTAAATGCCCTGCTTCGCTGAAGCTTCGCAGGGCATCCTGCTTCACTCGCTGCGCTCGTATTCGCAGGACGAGTCCTGCGAAGCTCCCGTACGGGAGCGAAGCAGGATGACCCCAAGGGGATTCGAACCCCTGTTGCCGGGATGAAAACCCGGTGTCCTAGGCCTCTAGACGATGGGGCCGGCTTCGGCGCCCACCCGGAAAAAGTCCCGGGAAGCGGCGGCTATCCTACAAACTCACCCCCGGCGGTGAAAGGCATTTCGCCCGCCCGGCCAATTGACTGATCGGCCGGTTGACCGATCGACCAATTGACCAATTGACCAATTGACCGATTGGGCGATTGACCGACTGACTACCCCCGTGGGCATGATGCCCGGCTTCGCCCGTACGGGCTGCGCCGTGGCAGCCTCGTTCGCCGACCAGCGGC
>JALHTV010000034.1 GCA_022866005.1 Phycisphaerae bacterium | reverse complement strand
TGGCGTAGCGGGAGGGCGTGAACTTCACCCGCCCCTCCAGCACGGGCGCCAAGGCCAACCCCGCCAGTGACGTGGCGGGTACGTCGGTGCCTGGCAGAACCGGGACGCCTTCGCTGTTCAATGGGTAATTCGCAATCGGCAATTGGCAATCGGGGATGGGCTTTCTCACCGCGACGTACCACTGGTCCGACAGGTACGGCTCGATGGGCACGTGGCTGCGGTAGCTGTGGCCGACTTGGTGCGTGTAGGGGCGGACGTCTTCCAGGAGGTTTTCCGTGCGGAACCACTCCACGATGGCCTGGCGGGCCTCGAAGCGGTCCATGCCCAGCAGGAATTGGGCGTCCGCGCTGCAATCGTCCCAGCCGTGCTCGTCGCTGATCGTGCCGTCGGGGGCCATGACGTTGACCACCGGCAGGCCGTGGCGCTGGCCAATGGCGTAGTCGTCCGGATCGTGGGCGGGCGTGACCTTGAGGAACCCGGTGGAGTAGCGCGCCTTTTCGTCGTCGCTGTCGGGGTTGGGCAGCACAACGTGCTCATCGGCGATGATCGGGATCACGCGTCCGGCGATGGGCAGGCGGACCTTCTTGCCGAGGAGGTTTTTGGCCCGCGGGTCGGCCGGGTTCATGGCGACGGCGGTGTCGCCAAGCATCGTCTCGGGGCGCGTGGTGGCGACGGTGACGTGTTCCAGGCGCTGGCCGCCGACGTCCACGGGTTCCACCAGCGGATATCGCAGGTACCAGAAGTGGCCCTGGACCTCCTCGTACTCCACCTCGTCGTCGGCGAGCACGGTCTGGGTGGCCACGTCCCAGTTCACCAGGCGCTTGCCGCGGTAGATGAGCCCGTCGGCGAAGAGCTTGAAGAACGCCGCCCGCACCGCGGCCGCACAGACCTCGTCCATCGTGAACCGCGTCCGCCGCCAGTCGCACGAGCAGCCCATGCTCTTGAGCTGCCCGAGGATGAGGGCTTCGTACTCATCCTTCCACGCCTGCACCTGGGCGACGAACTGCCTGCGCCCGTCCTTTCCGGCGTCTTCCAGGCGGCGATACTCCGCCAGGTCAGGCTGCCCTTCGGCCTTGAGGCGCTTGTCCACGACGGTCTGGGTGGCGATGCCGGCGTGGTCGGTCCCGGGCATCCACAACGTGTTGAATTGGCCCATCCGCCGCCAGCGCACCAGCACGTCCTGGAGCGTGTTGTTCAGCGCGTGGCCCAGGTGCAGGGCGTCGGTGACGTTGGGCGGGGGGATGACGATGCAGTACCGCGCGCGCGGATCGGCCGGGTCGGCGTCGAACGCCCCGGCGGCGAGCCACCGCTCGGTAATCTCGGCCTCGACCGCCTTGGGCTCGTAAACCTTCGCCAGTTCCTTCGCCATAGTCTCTATTCTTCAAGCATCCTCACCCCGCAGCAGCAGGGGGGGCATTGGGCATTGAGCATTTGCCGCTGGCCCTTCAGCTCTGCCCGGCCTTGTCCAAAGCCGTCAGCAGCTTGTACTCCACCGCGTCGGCGAGCGCCAACCAGGAGGCGTCGATGATATTCTCACTGACGCCCACCGAGCCGAAGTAGGCCTCACCGCTGGCGTCGTGCCAGTCGATCACGACGCGGACCCTGGCGGCCGTCTCCGCCGCGGTGTTCACCACGCGGACCTTGTAGTCCACCAGGTGCAGGTCGTCCACCTGCGGATAGCGCCCGCGCAGGGCCGACCGCAGGGCCATGTACAGCGAGTCGACGGGCCCTTCGCCCTCGGCCACGGTGTGCAGGACCTCCTCGCCCAGCTTCAGCTTGACGCTGGCCTCGGTGCTGGAGGCGTGCTGGTCGGCCTTGTAGATGACGCAGCGGTAGTGGTCCAGCTCCCACAGCCTTCGATACCACTTTCCGCCGAGGGTCCTTCGGATGAGCACCTCGAAGCTCGCCTCGGCCGCCTCGAACTGATAGCCCTGGTTCTCCAGGTCCATGACGGCATTGAGGACCTGTCGCTGGGCGGCCTTGTCGTCGGCGATGCAGAACTTGGCCGATGCGGTGGCGGCGATGTTGCTCACCCCGGATAGCTCGCTGACCAGCACTCGCCGGCTGTTGCCCACGGCCGAGGGATCCACGTGCTCGTACGTCGTCACGTTGCGCGCGACGGCGTGGGCGTGCATGCCGCCCTTGTGGGCGAAGGCCGCCGAACCGACGAACGGCTGAAACTCGCGCAGGTTCAGGTTGGCCACCTCGTAGATGAAGCGGCTGACCTCGGTGAGGTGCTTCAGCGTGCCCTCGCGGAGGCAGCGGTAGCCGTACTTGACGACCAGGTTGGGGATGATGGCCGTCAGGTCGGCGTTGCCGCACCGCTCGCCCAGGCCGTTGATCGTGCCCTGGACGTGGGTGGCGCCCGCCTGCACGGCGGCCAGCGTGTTGGCCACGCCCAGGCCGCCGTCGTTGTGGCAGTGGATGCCGAGCTGCGCGTCGCCGGTCGCGGCGCGGACCGCCCGGACGCACTCGGCCACCTGCTCCGGCAGGGCGCCGCCGTTGGTGTCGCACAGGACCAGGCAGCTTGCCCCGGCCCCCCGAGCGGCGTGCAGCGTGGCCAGGGCGTACTCGCGGTTGGCCTGCCAGCCGTCGAAGAAGTGCTCGGCGTCGAAGATCACCCGCCGGCCCGCCTTGGCCAGCAGGGCGACCGACTCGGCGATCATGGCCAGGTTCTCGTCGTGGGTGACGCGCAGCACGTCGCGGACGTGCAGGTCCCAACTCTTGCCGACGAGGGTAACGACGGGGGCGGCGCTCGCCAGCAGGGCCTTCATCCCGTCATCCTGCTCGACCTGCGCGCCTTTGCGCCGCGTCATGCCAAAGGCCGCCAGCGTCGCGTGGGTGAGCTTGCGGTCCCGCATCCGCGCGAAGAAGGCCTCGTCCTTGGGGTTGCTCAGCGGGTAGCCGCCCTCGATGGTGTCCACGCCCAGGCGGTCCAGGGCCTCGGCGATGAGGAACTTGTCCTCCAGCGACAGGCTGACGCCCTCGGTCTGGGCGCCGTCGCGGAGCGTGGTGTCGTAGATCTCGATTTTCTGTTGTGACGGTGTCATGGTCGTCGTCCTTCAGGCGCCGCCTGCACAGCCTGCAACCTGTCGGCAGGGGCCCCGATCCGGCTGATCCTACACGCAGCCGGGCCCAGACAGAACAAGACAGACAAAGAGGCCCTGAAGCTGCCGTTTCGCCTCAGGGCCTGGTCTCGAGGGGAGAGGTTCCACCTGCCCTAAGGCACGCCAGGTACGATGACGGGGACGATGATGCCGGCGCGGACGACGGCGGCGCCCGTGGGGGGCTGAGGTGTCGCGACCCTCTGTGCCTGCCTTGTCCGCATGGTCCCTTTTGCCTAAGTGGGTGCCTGGTGGGGCAAGTCCTTATGGGGATTATAGCTCCCGGGAGCCTATCGTCAATATGAGGCGGTGACAATAACGCCGGCCCGGCCAGGGCGGCTACCCCCGGGGAGCCCTGTTCCCAAACCGCCGGGATCTGGTAACCTATGCGCACCAGGCCCCGGCCGCTGGCGGATGCGATCAGGCCTTGGCCTGCAATCCCCGGCGGGGGATCGGAGAGCCGACAATGTTGGTCACCTCGGCAGAGGCACCGCCCCCAGAGCACACCGACGGCCCCGACGAGTCCCGCAGCGGCGCGCGCGACCGGTCCTGGCCCGTGGCGGTCGGGCTGGGTGCCGTCATCGCGGCGGTCTACTTGCTGACCATGCACCCGGGGATCGGGCGGGGAGACTCGGCGGCTCTGCAATACGCCAGCGCCGTTGGGGGTCTGTGCTACCCACCGGGCTATATGACTGAGGTGCTCGCAGGGAAGCTGTTTTGCATGCTGCCTGTCGGCCCGGACCCCGCTTGGCGGGTCAACCTTATGTCGGTCGTCTTCGGCGTCGCGGCGTGTCTGGTCTTCTATGCCACGGTCCGGAGGATCACCGGGGTGATGTGGGCTTCGGTGGCGGCGACCTTGACGCTGGTCTTCAGCAGCATCTTCTGGGGCATGGCGGTCATTGCCGAGGTCTACGTGTTCTACGGGGCCTTCCTGATCCTGGGCATCTATTGCTGTGTGCGCTTTGTGCAAGGCGGGCGCAAGGCCTGGCTGTACCTGATGGCGCTGGCGCTGGGATTCAGCATCGGGGGCAGGCCCTGCGAGCTGGCGGTGCTGCCGGCCTTCCTTCCGGTGTGGGCGTTCTACCGCCGACGGGTCCGCCTGCGGCCGGCTGATGCCGCGGTGTGCCTAGTGCTATTCGTGCTGCCGTTCTGCGTGTCTGTCGGGGGGGTTCTGGTTCAGTATGCCCATCCGTCCTCTCCGGCGATGCGCGAAGACGTCCTGAGCGAGGAGATCCGCCTCGAGGCCCTGGGCCTGCCCGCCAAGCAGGCTTCCCAGCGCGGCCTGCGCGACGCCGTCGTCTACAGCCTGGGCCTGCTGTGGGCGGACCGACGGCTCCAAGCGGACGTCGTGGCCGACGACGCGTGGCAGTACACCCGGATGCTGCTGGGACTGACCGCGTGGGATCGGCCTTCCGACATCTCGGGGCTGCGCCTGCTGGAGAGGGAAACGGGGATCGGGGTCAGCATGGGCATCCTGGGGATAGGTCTGGCGGTCTGGGGGACCCTGGCCGCCCGGGGCCGATACGGATGGGTTCTGCTGGGCTGGGGCATGTTCCTGGGAAACTTGTGCTACTACGTCTACAACCATCGCATAGACAGCCGGACGTTCGTCATCCCCGGCCTGATAGGACTGGGCTTGCTGGTGGGGCTGGGTGCGGGCGCGGTGCCGTGGGGCCGCCTGTCGGCTCGAGCACGGCGGGCCTGGCCGGTGGCGTGTCTGGCGGTGCCGCTGATCCTGCTGGTGGCCAACTGGGCGAAAGTGGACCGCAATGGGAAAGACGATTGGTGGTGGGTCTCCGCGATGCACCGCTTGGCCGAAGGCCCTGTGCCGCAGGACACGGCGTTCGTGATGACCTCCTGGCCGGGCAACGCGTGCCGATATGCCATGCACGTGCTGGTGGACCGGCCCGACGTGACGGTCGTGAACGCCGAGAAAGAGTGGATGAACTACGCGGCTGGGCACTTTGCCGATCTCCGCCGGCCCATTGCTGTTCCGGCGCTGCACCTGAGTTCCCCGGAACAGGCCGAGCGGCTCCTGCAGCGCTCGCCCCCGGCCATGGCCGACCTGGCGCTGGTCTTGCTTCTCCCGCCACCGGCGACGGTCACGGCGCCCTAGGCCCCTGCGGCAAATCACAGGCCGAACCTGTTCACGCACCGGTGCGGATTTGGTAGCCTATGCCCACTTGGCCCGGCCGATGCAGGCGGTGGTCCGGGTCCAGGAAGGGAAACGAACGTGGACCTCCAACCGGTCAAAGGCACGAGAGACTTCTACCCCGAGGCCATGCGCGTGCGCAACTGGATCGCCGACGCCTGGCGGCGGGTCTCGCTGCGCAGCGGCTTTGAGGAGTACGACTCTCCGATCTTGGAGTCCCTGGACCTCTTCGAGGCCAAGAGCGGGCCGGAGATCGCCGAGCAACTGTTCAGCTTCACCGACCGCGGCGGGCGCCGGTTGGCTATCCGCCCGGAGACCACACCCGCTCTGGCGCGGATGGTCAATGCGAAGGTCAACTCGCTCCCCCGGCCGATCAAGTGGTTCTCCATCTCGCGCCTCTGCCGGGCCGAAAACCCCCAAAAGGGCCGACTGCGAGAGTTCTTTCAGTGGAACATCGACATCCTCGGTGAACCCAGCCCCCAGGCCGACGCCGAGTGCGTCCTGGTGGCCGTCGATGCCCTGCGCGAGCTGGGGCTGACGGCTGCCGAGGTCAAGGTGCGCTACGCCAGCCGCGCCCTGGTCACGGCCGTGCTGGGGGCGGCGGCGGTGGGGCAGGAGCAGATCCCCAAGGTGCTCTCCGTGTTGGATAAGCGGGACAGGGTCCCCGCCGGTGCGTTCGAGGCTATGCTCCGCCAGGCGGTGTCCCAAGACGCAGCCCGTCAGATGATCCTGCGGTTCATGGACACGAAGGAACCAGACGCCGCTGCGGTATCCGCGGACCTGGGCGGTGAGCTGTCCGGAGGCGCGGCGGCCGATGTCGAGGCGGCCATCGATGATCTTCGGCAGTTCCGCTCGGCCCTGGGGAGCTTCGGCATCGCCGACTGGTGCCGCTACGACCCGGGCGTGGTGCGGGGGCTGGCGTACTACACGGGCATCGTCTACGAGGTCTTCGACGCCACCCAGTCGCTTCGGGCCGTGGCCGGTGGCGGGCGGTATGACAACCTGCTGGAGGTCCTGGGCGGCCCAACCTTGCCCGGCACGGGCTTCGGCATGGGCGACGTGGTGCTGGGGATCCTGCTGGAAGAAAAGGGCAAGCTGCCCAGTGAGAAAAAGTTCCCCGGCCAGCGCCTGGACTTCTTCGTCATCGACGCCGACGGCAGCAGCGCCGAGCAGGTGCTGTCGGTCGTAGCCGCCTTGCGGCGGGGGGGGCTGGCGGCGGACTTCAGCTATAAGCGTCAGCCCCTGGGCAAGCAGCTCAAAGAGGCCAACCGCCGCGCCGCCCTGCGAGCGGCTATCTGTCGCGGCGCCACCGTCACCGTCAAAGACCTGACCAGCGGCGAGCAGGTCGACCGGCCGCTGGAAGATTTCCTGGCTAAGCCCCTGGGGTAGCTCCACCGCCGGCGGGGCGGATGCTCCCATCACGGCATGGCGCATCGCGACAACCATTACGAGGCCGCCTTCGAGAACTACCTTCGGGCCAAGGGCTGGCCGTACGTCGCGGTCGATGAGGCCAAAAAGGCCATCTTCGCGAGCGTGGCACTCAAGAGCTTCGACTTCGTCGTCTACAGCTCCGCCGGCCCCAACCTCATCGTCGACGTCAAGGGCCGCAAGTTTCCCGACGTCGCCGGTGGCAAGGGCAGGGGGGCCTCGCGCGTCTGGGAAAACTGGATCACCCGCCAAGACGTCGAGGGCCTGCGGCAGTGGCAGGAGGTCTTCGGCAGCGCGTTCGTGGCGACGCTGGTGTTCGCGTATTGGCTTCAGGGGTCCCCGCAACGGTCCCCGTTTGGTGACGTGCACGTGTTCCGCCAGCGCCACTACGCCTTCCTGGGTATTCCGCTGGCGGCCTACATGGCCGCCGCACGCCCGCGAAGCGCCAAGTGGCAGACCGTGGCCGTGCCGGCGGCGGAGTTCGCCCGCGTGGCGGCGGATATCTCCTCGTTCCTGTGACTGGCAAGGGGCGGTATTGCCAAAAAGCCCTCGCGGGCGATAGAATGCTTCATCATGAAGACGACTAGAACGCTGATCGCGGTGGCCGCCGGCGTCGTGGCCGCGACTGCCCTGGCGCCCGGCCAGGCCGTCGACACCGGGGCGATGGCCGCCCCTGCGCTGTCGGCGGGCGCCCCGTGGATTGCCATCCTGGTCAGCCTGGTGGCCGCAGTGGCCATCTGCGTCGTGGGGTTCAAGAGCTCCCACCGGACGCACCTGGACTAGCGCCCGCCCCGGCTGCGCTGCAACCGTGAGCCAGACCCAAACCCTTGCCCATCTCGCCCAGGCCGTCTTGGATGGGGAATCCCTCAGCGCCGAACAGGCGATGCGCCTGGCGGAGCTGGCCGCCGCGGAGCCCTGGGAGGCGGTGTTCTGGGCTCACCGCGTGCGGCGGAAGCACTTCGGCAACCAGGTGCGGTTCTGCTCGATCGTCCCCGGCCGACTGGGGGCCTGCCCCGAAGACTGCAAGTGGTGCGCCCAATCGCTGGCCTGGTCCAGGCCCGGCAAGGGGGGGGCCGCCGAGGCGATGCCCTCCAAACCTCGCGTGGCGCCCCGCCAGGAGATCCTCGACGCCGCCCAGGCGGCTTGGCAGAACGGCGCAGCCTGCATCGGGATCGTGAACTCCGGCCGGCGGCCGTCTGCGCGCGACCTGGCTGCTGTGGTCGACGCCGCTGCAGCCATACAGTCCGATAAGGCCTGCGGTGGGGGGGTCTGTGCCTCGCTGGGCGCGATCACGCCCGACCAGGCCCGCCTGCTCGCCCAGGCGGGCGTCCGCCGCTACCACCACAACCTGGAGACCAGTAGAGCGTTCTTTCCCTCCATGGTCACCACGCACCGGTACGAGGAGCGCCTGGCCACCCTGGCCGCGGCCCGATCGGCCGGGATGAGCCTGTGCTGCGGGGGGATCTTCGGCGTGGGCGAGACCTGGGCCGATCGAGTGGAACTGGCGCTGACCCTGCGCGACGAGGTTGGACCTGAGGTCGTGCCCCTGAACTTCCTGCACCCCATCCCCGGCACGCCGCTGGAGCACGCCTCGCCGCTGCCGCCCACCGAGATCCTGGCGATCATCGCCGTCTACCGGCTGCTGCTGCCCACCGCTGACATCAAGGTCGCCGGCGGGCGGTCGGTCAACCTGCGAGACCTGCAAAGCTGGATCTTCCACGCCGGGGCGACCAGCGTGATGGTCGGCAACTACCTCACGACCCCCGGGCGCGAGGTCCCCGCCGACCGCCAGATGGTCCAGGACCTGGGCCTGACCCTTGTGAAAGCCTTCCAACCTCCGCCGGCCGAGAGGCCCGTCCCGCAGGGCCGGTGGGGGTAGGGGCAGAGGCAGGCGGCCTGATTCCCGCGTGAATTGTCGCAAGTCCAGGGCCGCAAACG
Organism: Phycisphaerae bacterium; assembly: GCA_022866005.1. Lineage (GTDB taxonomy): Bacteria > Planctomycetota > Phycisphaerae > SM23-33 > SM23-33 > JALHTV01. The sequence continues at coordinate 5,356 of JALHTV010000034.1, read as the reverse complement.
GCCTTGGCCCACGGGGAGCGTCACATAACATATATTATCGGACGTCATAGCTCTGGCCTGCTCGGCCCCGTTGGCCGCCTGGGGCTGGGGCCGGCGGCTGCCAACAGGCGCGGGGGTCCAGATTGGCCAGGAGGGTTTGCAGGAGCAATTAGGGGTCCGGGAAAGAATTTGGGGCTTGACAGAATCGGCAACATGCCGTAGGATATGCTCTATCGGCGGACGCTGCGCCGCAGCGAACGCCAGCCCGGGCAGTTTGAGGAGACCGGCCGGGCAGATGTGACGGAGCCGCGACCTGCTTTGGTTCCGTCTTGGTAAGTCTGATCAGGAGAGAAACTGCGGATTCGTCTCTGCCGCCCGAAGGCAATAACTCCTTGGCCTAAGCGTTACGGTGCTCGCGCATCGGTTAGGACCTGGAGGCCTGGGAGGCGGCGGGAGCGGGCTCCCAAGAAGATGTCATCAGGTGTTCGGCTCGTATTGCCCACGGGCGCCCGTCCGCAACAGGAATTGAGGCTGAGGAGGAGAGATCATGAAGACCCTGCTGCTCAACAGGGTTGTGTGGGTGACGCTGGTGGCGGTAGCCGTTACCGGCCAGGCCATGGGAATCACCGTGCCGCACGAGCCGCTGGCCCAGGTGGGTTACTACCGCCCCCTGCGCAGCGACTACGTGAGGAGCTGGTATATCTTCAAGGATACCACGGGTGAGGGAATCCTGAACCCCGGCGATACCTATGTGGAGCAGCTGAATAACTGGTGGACGCCGGTATCGAGCGGTTCCCAGGGGCTCTACAATGACAACCCCGCTGCGACCGGCACAGAGCTAAGCTCGGCCGCGCAGAACTGGGCGACCTACACCCTGGCGGGCGACCACCCCGACAAGGACAACCCCAACTACAACTACTGGCTGCCGCAGGAAAGTGGCACGATCGGCTTCTATATGTCCTACAGCCAGTTCGACAACTGCGCGTGGCACGATCCGGCCTTTGCACCCGGGAGCAATCCCACCCAGCGGCAGATTATGCGAGAGATGCATGCCGGGCGGAACGGCTGGACCCTGGGCTGGGTCATCAACGAGATCAACCCCGCCGGCGCCGGGTCGCCCGCGGGCTTTGTGAACATGGACGTTGCGGTCCACAACGGCAAGCTGGACACGAATGTCCCCGGCTGGGGCCAGAGCATCTCCAATCCGCGCGCGACCATGAGCAATGACCTGGATGCGGTGCTCAGCTTGATGAACTCCCTGGACTACAAGACGCGCCATCCCGCACTCTTCGATGACGCCGTGGGAGACCACACCTGGGCGGCCAACGCGACCCGCATGCTAGCCGAAGGCTATGATGCCACCGACCTGGCCATGCTGGTGGCCTCGCAGGAGCTGAAGGAGATCCCGGGCTTCAACACCGGGCTGCTGGACCACGCTGGAGACCCCTACCTCTACGAGGACGCCTTCAACGAGAGGTCGGTGTACTCGCAGGGCACCACCGACGGTGGAGTGATCGGCGGCCTGTCGGGCTTCAACGGGCTGGACCCCGAATGGTCGAACTGGGGCGATCAGCAGGTGATCCGCATCGAGATCTCCGCCGACACGCTGATGCTCGGCGGGATCACCGAGCTTCGCTTCTTCGACTTCGGCACCTCCGTCCCCGGCAGCACCACCTCGGATCAGGTCAACCCGCGGATGATCGTCTTCAACGCCGATCCCAGCGGACATCTGTACTTCGACGACCCGAACGTCGGGCCGATCTACTTCCCGGACAACCGCATCTTCATCGCCGTCACCGTCCCCGAGCCGGCCAGCCTGTGCTTGCTGACGCTGGGCGCCGGGGCGATCGTATTCCTAAGGCGTAGGCGGACCGCATAAGGCAGTTGGCGCCTCTGCCTGATCAAGTAGGCAACCCACCGGGCAGCGCTGCTCCGGTGGGTTGCCTTGTTTTTCGTCCTGCCGTACCCCCCCCGCCGGCGGCTGATACGGTGGCCCTACCGCCCCGCCAGGCGAGTCTTGGTCGCCGTCTCGCCGCCGTTGAGCAGGTATAAGAGCGGCAGCGGCCGGTCCTCCCCCTCGATGAACGCCGGCCGCCCCTGCCACGGGGTCGCCGACAGCACGTTGGTCAGGTCCATCCAGTGCTCCAGCCGCGCGGGGGACAGGTCCCAGATCATGTGGAAGTGGTTGGCCGGGGCGTACTGCTTGTACTCGGCCATCGTGGCGTACTTCGGTACGACCCAGGTGTGCGGCCAGGTGACGTTGGAGGTATTGGCGACGGCCGAGGCGAGCTTGGCGGGCAGGTCCACGGTGCAGGCCTGGTCCCACACCAGGGTGAACATCCCGCTCAGCTCGCTGTAGGCCAGGCGCCCCGCGATGCCGTCGATGCCGCCGGGGGTGATGAACGTCACGCTGTTGCCGCCGCCCGGGAAGTAGTGCAGCTCCGCCGGCGGCATGGACACCCGCGACAGGACCTTGCTGACCGGCTCCCCGGGCTTGCCCGCCCAGTTGAGGCTGGCCGAGCCCGAGTTGTCTCCATCGACGATGCCGCGCCGCGCCCACAGGTCCTTGCTGGAGAACCTGACCTTCAGCTTCCGCGCCAGGGCCTGGATCTCCCAGGGCTCCCACACCTTGCGGAAGTCCATGAACAGCGGCGGATTCCCGCCCGACAGCCACGTCATGAACAGCATGGTGAGCAATCCCTGGGCGTCGGCCTCGGTGGCAAAGGGCATGGCCGGTTTGGGGCCGTTGTGATCGAAGGTGCTGTTCAGCAGCGACTCCATCGCGTCGGCGATGGGCAGGGGGATGCCACGCTTGTCGCTGCCCCATTCGAGCTGGTTCATGAACCCCCCACCGACGGCGTTCAGATCGGCCAGCAGGCCGCGGACGATCAGGTATAGCGCCAGGCCCTTGTCGAAGCGCTCGCTCTCGGCCTTGCTCCCGATGGCCAGGCGCTTGCCCAGGTGGCGGTCCAGCCAGCCGCGCAGGGTCTTGAGTTCCCTGGCGTCGTAGGCGCCCTTGGTGAGCATGTCGGCCAGGAGCTTCATGTCCAGGCGCGTGATCTCCAGCCCGAAGGTGCGCCGCGTGGGGATCACGTGCGCCAAGGCCGTCTCCATGCCCATCGAATCGTGGCCGAAGACGACCACCCGGCGCCCTTTTAGCCCGGCGCGGGCGAGGGCCGCGTAGCACCAGTCGATCAGGGCCTCAGCCGTGGCGGCGGTCATCTGGGGTGATTGGCCGGTGTCCGGCCAGGTTCCCACGTTGAGCGCCACCAGCCTGCCGCTCTGGGCGAGGGCCCCGTTGACCGCGTGGGCGTAGACGACGCCCGGCTTGGGCCCGCTGTTGCCGCAGGTGATGTTGACGGGCGTGTCGGTGGGCATCTGGGCCAGCAGCGACATGAGCGTCAGTTGCGGGAAGGCCCAGGTGTCCGGCGCGCAGACCACCGCGTCGGTCCCCGCGGCGGCGAATTCCCGCGCGACGATGTCGGCCTGCTTCTCCCCGTCGATCAGTACGGGTGACCACACCACGTTCACATCGGTGCCGTCGGGCATCTTCACCCCGTCGGCGACGACGCCGGCCACCATCTCCACGATGTTGACCGCCCGCTCGCGCGAGGCCTTGTCGATCCGCGGATCACCCGTGGCACAAATGCCAAAGGTCACCGCCTTGCCCCCCACCGCCCCGCCGCCCAGACGCTTTGCCTTTGCCATGATGGACCGTCCTTCCTCGGGAACGCTTGTCAATTCTAGCCGCCTACTTGCCGCCGACCAGCTTGGCGTATCGGGCGGCCTTGTCCGCCCACAAGCCGGCGTCCTTGGGTTCGTAGGCCGCCAGGGTGAACGAGTTTCGCATGACCTGGTGGATCTCGTCGCGGTTCTTCAGCACGCCCAGCCCCACCGCCTGCACCAATGCGTTGCCCAAGGCCGTGCACTGGTCGGCCCCGGCGTAGACGGGGATGCCGCAGGCGTCGGCCGTGAGCTGGCACAGCAGCTTGTTGGCCGTGCCGCCGCCGACGATGTAAAGCGTCTTGGGGCGCGTCCCGACCAACTCACCGATCGAATCCAGCCTCCGAGCGTATTCCAGGGCCAGGCTCTCCAGCACGCACCGCACCAGCTCCCCGCGCCCGGCTGGGGCGGCTTGGCCGCCCTTGGCGATCCAGTTCACCAGGGCCTGTTCCATGTCCGCCGGGGCCAGGAAGCTCTCGTCGGCGGCGTCCACCAGCAGGTCCCCTTTGGCCTTGGCGGCCTCGGCGGTCATGCGGTCGTAGTCCCAGGGTTCCCCCCCGGCGTCCCACTTTCGCCGCAACTGCTGCACCAGCCACAGCCCCAGGATGTTCCTGGCGAGATACCAGCCGCCCAGGGTGTACTCGTTGGTGAATCCCAGCTCCAGGCACCGCGGCGTGGCCACGGGCTTGTCGATCAGGCAGCCCAGGATGCTCCAGGTGCCGCAGCTCAGGAATGCCCAGTCCTGGCCCTCTCCCGGCAGGGCGGCGACGGCCGCGGAGGTATCGTGCCCGCAGGTGGCGATGACCGGCACGTCGTTCAGGCCCCCCACCTCCTGGCGCACGCCGTCGGTCAGCGGGCCCAGGATCGTCCCGGGCTCCACCAGCCGGCCGAACATCTCAGGCAGCTTGAACCGCTGGATGACGGGCGTGGCCCATTGGCCGTCGGTGCCCATGAGGTTGGAGGTGTTCAGGATCGACCGCTCGTTGGCCCTGATGCCCACTAGGAAGTAATTGAACAGGTCGGGCATGTTCAGGAACGTCTCCGCCGCCCGCAGCAGCGGCGAGCGGTCCCGCTGCATGGCCAGGAGCTGGAACAGCGAGCTGATGGCCCAGGGCTCATAGGCCGTCAGCGCGAAGATCTTTCCGCGCGGCATGATCGGGTCGCTGTAGTCGTGGATGCGTTCGGTGCGCCCGTCGCGGTAGTGCACGGGGTTGCCCAGGAGCTTGCCGTCGGCCCCCAGCAGGCCGAAGTCCACGCCCCAGGTGTCCACGCCGATGCCCTCTATCTTCCGTCCGGCGCCTGCTCCGGCCCGCAAGGCTGCGGTGACCTCGGCGAACAGGAACGGGAAGTCCCAGTGCAGCGTCCCGCCCAGGCGGACCGGCCGATTGGAGAAGCGGTGCACCTCCTCCATCGACACCTTGCCGGCTTCCAGGTGCACCAGCTCCCCCCTGCCGCTCTCGGCCCCCAGGTCGATCGCCAAAAAGAAGTGTCCCTCGGCCATCAGTGTCTCCCAGCTTGCCGGCGGGTGGGGCCTATCTTGTCACCGGCCGCCTTCAGTGCCGCCATCTCCCGCGCGCCCAGTCGGCGGAACTGACCGACCGTGACGCCCCCGATGCTGGCGGGGCCGACGGCGGTCCGCTTCAGCCGCCGCGAC
>JALHTV010000268.1 GCA_022866005.1 Phycisphaerae bacterium | reverse complement strand
TGAAGCGATCTGCCGCCGCCTATGTCTGTAACCCGAACCCCTCCCGGCAGGTCCGCGCTCTCCGTGGCCCGACGGCGAGAAAGGCGAGAAAGGGGTCAGGAATGCTCTGTAGGAAACCCTTCACGCGGGAGGGAAATGGCCGCTTGCTCAATCCCCGGCTGCGTGGTGGGGCCGGCGGCTGGCGGGACGGTTTGGTTTGGTGCAAGCATGCATTCGGACAGAGAGCGGACGATCTTGTCGACCAGTGCCTTATCGAACTTGCCGCCGGAGATGAGCAGTTTGTCCGTGATCTTCGCCTCGATCGTCAGCACGCTCAGCACGTTGTTGTGGAAGAGGACTGCCAAAGGGCGACCGATGTTGGACCCGGTAAGTGTGCCCATCAGCTTGGCCGCGTTTTCGTCGAATCCAATGCCCACGGTCGGGCGGCCCTAGTGCAGCTCGCCATAAGTTTTGATACACCCTAATAGGGTGCGACCAGATGTTGCATACAGCCGAGAATGATATCCACCATCTCGTCGAGCGTGCCTGCGAATGGCGTACGCTCCCATCGGCCGGTGTGGCGTTTGACACTCAGGCCGTACGAGGAGGCAGACAGTTGGGTCAGGCGCACGCGGTCGTCGTTCTCCAACTGACCGTTGGGGCCGATCGGCTGCTGCCGGCCGAGGATCAGGTGGTCGCCATGGACACGAACGTACATGCCGACAGTGGGTTGATGCGCCTCCAGCAATTCCTTGAGTTTCGATTCGGCGGCTCGCATGTTCGTCTGCATCAGGTATCCTCAACGCACCAGCGGGAGGCCATCGTACGTCCAGCGGAAGGGATGGGCGTCCTTCTCATTCCATTCTCGGATGAACCGCTCAATCGCCGCGACCAATTCATCGGGGGAACGGAACTCAGCGTACCGCAGTATACGGCGACTCAGGACGCAGAACCACAACTCGACCTGATTCAGCCACGAGCCGTGGGTCGGCGTGTAGTGAAAGACGAACCGTCCGCCGTGCCCCTGGTTCCACTCGGTCATGAACTTGCCTTGCTGCGTGTCCCGGTGCGTGTTGAGATTGTCCATGATGAGGTGAACCTTGGGCTGCCGGTAGGCCGAGGCGACTTCGTCCAGGAAGGACAGGAAGTCCTCCCGCGTGCGTCTCGTCGTGCAGCGGCCCAGCACATGGCCTGTTCCGACGTTGAAGCAGGCGAAAAGGCACCGCGTGCCATTGCGCTTGTACTCGAAGTCCTGACGAGGTCGCCGGCAGGAACTTGCCGGCTTGAGCGGGCGGCGATGCGAGAGGGCCTGCATCCCCGTCTTCTCGTCGATGCTCAACACCGGCTGGCCCTTGGGCAAACGGACGTACAGGTCCACGATGGCCCGCATCTTCTCCTGGTAGTTCGGGTCGTCGCTGTGACACCACATCTTCACGTGGTGCGGCTTGATTTCGGCATCCTGAAGGATGCGGCCGACGGTTCGGGGGCTGATCGAGCGGACCAGCCCAGCGGACATCACCGCACGTGCCAAGGCAGCATGGTCCCACAGAACTCGCTGCAACCCGAAGTCCGCCGGCGATCGGCAGGCCGTGGCGATCACCTGGTGCCGTTCCAGAGGCGTGATCTCGACGGGCCGCCCCGACCGGTGCAAGTCCACCAGACCCGCCAGGCGATGCTCTCGGAATCGCTGGAGCCAATCTCCCACGCGAGATCGGCATGTTCCTACTGCCCTGGCGACCGCGGAGATCGACTCACCCTCCGCCGCCAACAGGATCGTTCGTGCGCGTCGATAAAGCCGAGCCTCGCCTCGCTGTTGCCGCACAACCGCGTGAAGCCCGTCCCGTTCCGTGGGAGACAGTTGCAGGTCCATGCCAATAACATCGGACGGCGAGGATGAATACCTGTATCAAAACTTATGGCGAGCTGCACTAGGCAATGGAAATGAGGTTCTTCTCCCATTTGTGTACCGGCCACAAGAGCCACTCGCCCCACAGGGCGATCCCAGGCGACAGCAACGGCAACGGCCTGGGGCT
>JALHTV010000267.1 GCA_022866005.1 Phycisphaerae bacterium | reverse complement strand
CCAGGCCCGGTTCGTAGATGGGGCAGACGCCCCGCGACAGGCCCGCCACCTTCTCCGCGTCGATATCCACGCAGACCACGTGGTTTCCCGCATCGGCCAGGCACGTGCCGGTCACCAGGCCCACGTAGCCGCTGCCCATGATCGCTACCTTCATGGAACGTTTAACCTCCCCAGGAGTCTTTGGGGTATATTCAGGGGGATCATAAGGTCCGCCCAGCACCTGACGCAACGGAGAACATCATGCGCGTGGTCCTGTCTGGAGCGGCCGGGTTCATCGGCTGCCACCTGGCCAAGCGGTACCTGGACGACGGGCACCAGGTCATCGGCGTGGACAACTACCGCACCGGCAGCAGGGACAACATCGCCTGGCTGTCGCGAAGCGGGGCCTTTGAGTTCCTCGAGCACGACATCACGCGCCCGCTGAAGGTGCCCGGAGCGGTGGACCTTGTAGCCGACCTCGCCTGCCCCGCGAGCCCCGTGGACTTCGGCCCGCTGGGGGTGGAGATCCTCCGCGTGTGCAGCGAGGGCGTGTGGAACGTGCTGGAGCTGGCCCGCGCCAAGGGGGCCGTCTTCCTCCAGACCTCTACCAGCGAGGTCTACGGCGACCCGGAGGTCCACCCGCAGAGCGAAGACTATTGGGGGCACGTCAATCCCATCGGCGCCCGGTCGGTGTACGACGAGGGCAAGCGCTACGCCGAGGCATTGATCACCGCCTACCACCGCCGCCACAAGCTGCCCGTCCGCATCGCCCGCATCTTCAATACCTTCGGCCCCCGGATGCGCCTGGACGACGGGCGCGTCGTGACCAACTTCATCCGCCAGGCCCTGGCCGGTGAGGACCTGACCGTCTACGGGGACGGCAGCCAGACGAGGAGCTTCTGCTATATCGACGACCAGGTGGAAGGCCTGGTGCGCCTGGCGGCCGCGGACTACTGCGGGCCGGTCAACATCGGAAACCCCGATGAGATCCCCGTCCGCCGCCTGGCTGAGGAAATCCTCGAACTGACTGGCTCCTCCAGCAAGATCGTCGAGAAACCCCTGCCGGCGGATGACCCCAAGGTCCGCCGGCCGGATATCTCCCTGGCGAAGAAGCTCCTCGGCTGGCAGCCGAGGGTCAGCCGCACCGAAGGCCTGAAGCGCACCATCGACTTCTGCCGCGAGGTCCTCCCCCGCGACTAGACCAGGCCCGGTGACAAGGGGTGCCGCCTATGGGGCACCATGCCGACCCCTGGGGATTCTTCAAGAGTTTCCTGGGGAACCAGCGGACGAGTTCGGCATCCAAGGATACGAGCTACCCTGCAATGAGAATGATCGACGTAATGGTTGTCGCGATCACCACGGCATGTCTCCTGCAAGGATGCGATCGCCAGGGAACCTCCGATCACCCGGAGACGGAGGCGGAAGGCCTTCATCCCACCACCGCCCCTTCCACAGCCCCCACGAGGCCTGGCTGGCCTGCCACGGTCGACGAGGCAGTGGGTAGGTTGATGACCGAGCTTGCTGAAGAGGACATAGGCACAATCCGCGACATGAAGCGCGAGGATTTGACCACGCTGCACGTGGGGCTTGGCATGTGGATACGCAACGAGTTCGGGCTTTGGGGCGGTAATGAGGCACTTCTACGGGCGACGGGACAGTCACACCCTGACCAGGCCTCCAGCGTCATCATCGATGCGCTTTGGGAGAAACTTCAGAGCACCGGGCATAGCCAAAGCAAGCCCGCTGCTGGCAGCACGCCGTAGCGCACTTACCGGATAAACAGCATCTCGCGGTAGGTCGGCAGGGGCCAGAGGGCGTCGTCGGCGACCGTCTCCAATCGGTCGCCCCACTGCCGCACCGTGGCCATGGCCGGGAGGACTTTGTCGCGCTGATAGACGGCCTGGGCCAGGACGTCGTCCTCAGGCTGGCCGTCCAAGGCCGCCTCCAGCTCTGCCAGGGCCTGCTGGAACGACTGGATCGCGCTGACCAGCTCCTCCAGCAGCCCCGCCTGCAAGTCGGCGGGCAGGCCGCCCTGCTTGGCCGAGGTGACCGCGGCGGCTACGTCCGTCTGGTACCGCAGCGCCGCCGGAAGGATCATGGTCTTGCCCATCATCAGCGCCGTCTGGCCCTCGATGCTCACCGCCTTGGCGTAGTTGCCCAGGAGGATCTCGTAGCGGCTGCGGAGTTCGCGCTCGCTGTAGACCTTGTACTTGGTGAATAGCGCAATCGCTTCATCGCTGATGGCCAGGGGCACCGTGTCGGGGGTGTTCCGCAGATCGGGCAGGCCGCGGCGGCGGGCTTCCTGCTGCCATTGCTTGGAGTAGTTGTCCCCGTCGAACAGGACGGGGGTAAACTGGCGGACCATCTCCGCCAGGACGGCCGTGACCGCCTGGTTCAGGTCGGTGCCCTTGCGTACGGCCTCTTCCAGATGGGTGGCCACGTGGTCCAGGCTCTCCGCCACGATGGTGTTCAGCACGGTGATGGGCCCGGCGATGCTCTGGCTGGAGCCCACCGCGCGGAACTCGAACTTGTTGCCGGTGAACGCGAACGGGCTGGTGCGGTTGCGGTCGCCGGCATCGCGTGGGATCTTGGGCAGCACGGACACGCCGATTTCCACGTGGCCGCCGCTTTTCGTGCGGCGGGCGGTGCCGGTCTGGAGCTGGGACAGGATGTCGGTCAGTTGCTCGCCCAAAAAGACGCTGATGATGGCGGGCGGCGCCTCGTGGGCGCCCAGGCGGTGATCGTTGCCCGCCCCGCAGACCGTCAGCCGCAGCAGCCCCCCGTAGCGATGCACCGCCCGCACCACCGCGCAGCAGAACACCAGGAACTGGGCGTTGGCGTGGGGCGTGTCGCCGGGGTTCAGCAGGTTCTCGCCCTGGTCGGTGCACATCGACCAGTTGGTGTGCTTGCCCGAGCCGTTGATGCCCGCAAACGGCTTTTCGTGCAGCAGGCAGGTCAGGCCGTGGCGGCT
>JALHTV010000266.1 GCA_022866005.1 Phycisphaerae bacterium | reverse complement strand
CCCTCAGGCACGACGGCCGCGCAGATGGCCAGGTTCAGCGGCATGAACAGCGCGCGGCGCGAGAAGGTCATCCTTCGGATGATCTCCGGCATGGTGATCGTGGACAGCGCGCTGCGGGGGTTGATCAGTCGGAGCTTGCGTCGGCGCCCCGGCCGCAAGGTGCAGGCGTCAGCGTTGGCGCGAACCGTCATCGGGCCTCCGGCGCTGCGCGGAACCGACCGGCCCGCGCCCCCCAGCCGGGCGCAGCTCCTAGTACAGGTACACCTCGGCCACACACCAGGGGCGCTGTCCCGCGGCCAGGGCCTGGAGCCGCACGTAGCGCGCCAGGACCGGGCCACCCAGGTACAGGATCGTCACGCGCCGCGTGCCCACGCCGACGTAGCGCTGGGTGAACGTCTGGCCGTCCAGGCTCGTCTGAACCGCGACGCGCGGCGCGAAGCCCATCTCGTCCAGCCCGTGCTCAATCACCACCATGTTGAACAGGCAGGGCTTGCTCAGATCGAGGGTGATCGTGCCTCTGCCGGAGGAGTCGGCGCTGACGGCGGCGGTAGAGATGTTGTGATCGACGGCCGCGGGCGGCGTGCGCAGGTCACCGGTGACCCGCCAGACGTTGCGCGGCGTGATGGCCGCAGCCTCCGCTCGGCCTGGCTGATACGCCGATCCGTTGCACCCTGCGCCCAGGCCCCCGGCGGCCAGGACGATCATCACCATCGCACGCCATGACATTCGCAGGCACACTCCCGTGGGTTCCGCGCCCCGCGGGTCGCGTCGCCTCACCTGCCACCAGGCGCGGCCGCGACGCCGGCGCGGGCTCCGCATTATACCCGCTGCGCTGCCCAGGCCAAGGGCCAGCGGGGACTTCTCTGTAGCCGCCGGGCCGCTAAGATATCCGTAAGGCCGCCGGGGGGAGGAACGCTTCGCTACTGCGGCCAGGCGGCGCGGAGCCTTGCGGACATGAAGGCGATCATCCTATCAATCGGTGACGAACTGGTCAGCGGCCAGGCTCTGGACACCAATAGCGCCGACCTCGCCCGGCGGCTGGGGGAGCTGGGCGTTGCCGCCGTCGAGCACCGCACGGTCGGCGACGACCGCCGCGCTATCGCCGCAGCCCTAACGGCAGCCGCCGCAGCCGCCGACGTCGTGCTGGTCACGGGCGGCCTGGGCCCCACAGCCGACGACCTTACCCGCCAAGCCTTGGCCGACGCCATGGGCGCGGAGCTGGTGCTCGACCGCGAGCGCCTCGCGGAGAGCGAGGCGGTCTTCCGCGGCCGCGGGCGGACCATGCAGCCGGCCAATCGCATCCAGGCGATGGTCCCAGCCGGGGCCACGTCCATGCCCAATCCGCTGGGCACGGCCCCGGGGATTGCCGCGCGGCTGGGCCGGGCCGACGTGTACGTGCTGCCGGGCGTGCCGCACGAGATGCAGCGGATGTTCGATGAATGCATCGCGCCGCGTCTGGTGGGCCAGGGGGCGGTGGTCCACCGACGGGTGCACTGTTTCGGCAAGGGCGAGTCGGATATCGCGGCGGGCATCGCCGAACTGATGGAGCGCGGGCGCAACCCCGCCGTGGGGACGACCGCCTCGGCCGGCATGATCACCGTCCGCGTGGCCGCCCGCGGCGCCAGCCGCCAAGAGGCGCAGGACCTGGCCGAGCGGACCGTCGCGGAAGTCCGCCGGCGCCTGGGCAACCTGGCCGTCGGTCTCGACGAGCAGACCATGCCCGCCGCCGTGGGCCACCTGCTCCGCCAGGCTGAGGCCACGCTCGCCACCGCAGAGAGCTGCACCGGCGGGCTGATCGGCGAACTCATCACGTCTGTGGCCGGTTCGAGCGACTACTACCTGGGCGGGGTGGTGGCCTACGGCAACGATGCCAAGTGCGACCTGCTGGCCGTGCCCGAGGGCCTGATCCGCCAGCACGGGGCCGTGAGCGAGTCGGTCGCCGCCGCGATGGCCGAGGGGTGCCGCAAGCGGTTTGGGGCCGATTGGGCCGTCAGCGTCACCGGCATCGCCGGGCCAAGCGGCGGCAGCGAGGACAAGCCCGTGGGCCTGGTGTACATCGGCCTGGCCGGAGCGGCGGGCACCCAGGTCCACCGGCACATCCTGCCCGTCACGAGGGACATCGTCCGCCTGCGGGCCGCACTGACGGCGCTGGATCACCTTCGGCTGGCGCTGATGGGCCAAGAGGCCTAGTGGCCGACGGGCTGCCCTCGGAGCATCCGCCCCCACTCCCCGGTGCCTTGCGTGTCAGGACTGGTCCTCGTCGCTCTCGAGGATGTCCTTCCAGAGTTCGATGTTCTCGAGGTATACCGCCGTCCCGCGGGCCACGCAGGTCATCGGGTCGTCGGCCAGGCGGACCCTCACGCCGGTGGCGTTCGACAGGACGGTGTCCATGCCCCGCAGCAGGGCGCCGCCGCCGGCCAGGGTGATCCCGTTGTCCACCAGGTCGGCGGCCAGTTCCGGTTCGGTGCGTTCCAGGGCCCGCGTGACCGCGTCGATGACCTCCCCCACGGGCTCCTTCAGGGCCTCGCGGACCTCCTCGGAGGAGACGACCGTCTTGCGCGGCAGGCCGGAGATCATGTCGCGCCCGCGGACCTCCATCGTGAGTTCCTTGTCCAGCGGGGCGGCGGAGCCAATCTCGATCTTGATCCGCTCGGCGGTCTGCTCGCCGATCATCAGGTTGTAGGTGCGCTTCATGTGGCCGGCGATGGCCTCGTCCATGTCGTCCCCGGCCACGCGGATCGACTCGCAGACGGAGATGTCGGCCAGGCTCATCACGGCCACCTCGGTGGTGCCCCCGCCGACGTCCACGATCATCGAGGCCGTCGGCTCGGTGATGGGCAGGCCCGCTCCGATGCCGCAGGCCATGGGCTCGTCCACCAGATAGACCTTGCGCGCCCCGGCTCGCTCGGCCGAGTTCAGCACCGCGCGCTTCTCCACGGCCGTGATGCCCGAGGGCACGGCGATGACCACGCGGGGTTTGATGAGCGTGCGGCGGCGGTGGACCTTGCGGATGAAGTAGCTGAGCATCGCCTCGGTGATGTCGAAGTCGGCGATGACGCCGTCTTTCATGGGGCGGATGGCCGTGATGGAGCCCGGCGTCTTGCCGAGCATCTCCTTGGCCACCAGCCCGACGGCGTTGCCGTTCTGCAGCACGCGGTTGGTGCCTCGCTTGACGGCCACGACCGACGGCTCGTTGAGGACGATGCCCTGACCCCGGACGCAGACCAGGGTATTGCACGTCCCCAGGTCGATGCCCATGTCCATCGAGAACAGGCCCAGTATGGAGTCAAAGATCATGCCAAACCGCCTCTTCGGACGGTCCCAGACCCAACCGCGTACACGGAGGCGACGCGCCGCCTGAGCGGCCATCCAACGCCTGCTACTTCCCGGCGCCCGGCGGGACCACCTTACTGAGCAGATCGCCGAACGACAGACCGCAGCCGCTGGGCGGAGCAGACAGGAGGTAGTATAGCAACACACCCAGGGTCGCCACCAGTACCAGGCACGCCACACCGATCAGCACGGTGTAGACGTCCGGCTGGGCCTCGACTTGTACCTGCGACGGGAAGGCTGCGCGAGCCATGGTTGCTCCTGTCACTCCAGCCGGTCGGTGACCTTGTCGCCCTGGAGTGGGTCCAGTCGCTTGTCGGAGATGATCCCCGCCGACTGGCCCACATCGACTTGGTCCACGCGGAGCTTGGCGACGTACTCAGATCCGCGATAGATGACCAGCTGCATCCCTGGTTTGACGCCCTTGGCCGAACCCACGTTGATGCTGGCCAGGTCTCCCCGCACCCCGGTGACCGTGCCGTTGATGGTCACGTCGGACCGGGCGCCGGCCCCGGGCGCCGGGGGCGGCTTGGCCGCGGTGGAGACCCCATGCTCCTGCTCCAACTGCCGGAGCCGATCGTCGCGCTCGACCAGTTGCTCGCGCAGCGTCTTGATGATCGCCCCTTGGCGGTCCATGTCGAGCTGCGTCTGCTTGAGCAGGTCCGTGAGGCGGCGGCTCTCGTCGTTCAGCATCTGAATCTTGGCGAACCCCTCGTCCCGCTGCTGAGTCAGGGTCTTGGTTCGCTCGGTGTTGCTCTCGTAGTCGGCCCGCAGCTTGGCCAGTTCCCCGTTGATCAGCGACAGGTCGTTGTCCAGCTTGGCCGACCGCTGACGCGCCAGGGCCAGTTCCGCCTTGAGCTGATCGATCTCGGTCTGCATCGCCCCGGAGTCCCGAGTCAGCGCGGCGGCCAACCGGTCGCGCTCCAGGGTGGTCTGCTTCACCACCAGCTCGCCGGCCCGAACTGACTGGGCCAGAAGCTGGTTTTCCAGCTCCTGGCGATCATAGGCCTGGCGGTAGTGAGGACCCACCGTGGCCTGGGTGATGAACACGGGACAGGCCAGCAGGATCAGCACCACAAGCACCACGATGGATATCTTTGTGAGGGTACCCAAGCGATGTCTCCTTCATACAAGCCCACCGCCCCGCCCTGCCAGGCCGTACGACGCACAGCCGTCCATGGCGCCCGGAACCTCCACAGACCGGAGTCGGTATGCCGATTCTATTTTCCACCCTCGGCAAGTCAAGCGAATTTCAACAGGGCTTATGTCCTGTCGAGGTCAGTCTTTGCCACCGGCCGAACGCAGCTTCAGCGGGGCCGAGGGCTCACGGGGCGTGGGCGCCGGCGGCGCGGGGGGTTGGGGCTCTGCTGGCGCGACATCCTCTGTCGGCTCAGAGGTCGGCTGGGACGTAGGCTCTGGCGCGGGCTGGGATTCGGGTTCGGGTGCGGGTTGAGACGCAGCCTCCGGGGCCGGTTGCGATGCCGGCTCCGGCGCCGGCTGCCATGCGGGCTTCGGCACCAGCTGCCATACGCGCTCCGGTACGGCCTGGGGCACAGGTTCGGGCGCGGGTTGGGATGCAGGCTGGAGTGCGGTCTGGGGCGGGGGTTGCGGCACTGGTGGAACTTCAGAAACAGCCGGGGCCGGCGGCGCCTGGCCCGTCGCCAGCGCCGAGGGCGGCAGCGGGCGGAGATAACCCGGAAGCAATCGCAGGATGCTCATCGCCGCCGCGGCGCGGATGGCACCATCGCGGCTGTCCAGCAGCCGGTGCAGGTCCACCACGGCCGCCTGATTGCCCATCCACCCCAGCGAGATGGCCGCCAGCCTCTGAAGCGAGGCGACTTCCAGTTCACTCCCAGCGCGTCGCCCGCCATAGCCCTGGTCCAGGACCTTCCGCGGATCATTCACCGCCGCCTGGCACAGGGTGTAGCCGGTGGGATTGGATTGACCCAGCATGCCCAGCGCCCCCGCCGCCGCCACCCGGACGCGCGGCGGCTGACGCGACTCCAGCAGCTCCGTCAGCACGTGCGCCGCAGTGCTCGAACGCACCCGGGCCATGGCCGGGATCGCCACCAGGCGCTCATCCATGAACGGCGTCTTCTTCGTGTAGGCCTCCAGGCTTAGCGCACTGACACTGTCGCCCAGCATGGCCAGCGACTCGATGATCTGCAATCGCACCAGGGGATCCTGCTCGTCGTTCATCCGAGTCTTCAGCGGGCCGATGCCCGAGGGTTCCTGCATCTTGCCCATGGCCAACGCGGCGTTGGCGCGGACCTCGCGCTCATTGTCGAACAGAAGGGCGTACAATTCGCTGGCGTAAGTGGTATCCCCCAAGCGATATAGGGCGTAAATCACCGAGGGCACGACCCGGCGGTCGGGCTCCAGTTCCTTGTCCTGGGCCATCTTCAACAGGTGCGTCTGGGCGGGGCTATAGCCCGTATCGCCGATGGCCATGGCCGCGGCGAAGCGGACCAGCGGGGACGGATCGGCCAACGCCTGCTCGTAAGACTGACCGGCGTGCAGCCCCACGGTGTCGGCCATGGCCTCGATCGTATGGGAGCGCGTGAAGGGCTCCGCGTCCGCCAGACCGCGGTCCAGGGTCGCCCGGGCATCGGCATAGATTTGGGCCAGGTTGACGGGCGGCGGGGGAGCGCAGCCACCCAGTGTGGCGACGGCCGCGATGGCTACTCCGGCCAACCCGCAGGGCAACCATGACCTCTCGCTCATTGCCTGCCCTTTCTGCCTGCTTTGGGTCTGCCGAGCAGAATTCCGGCGGTCATTGCGGCCCCGACCAGCGCCACGGCCGAGGCAAAGACGTCACCCGTCACACTGTACAGGCTCTTGCGCCGGTCCACAAGGACCTTGGGCCCGTGTCCGGGCAGGCGGACTCCCTGGGAGACGGCGCCATCCAGCAGCAGCGTGCCCGCGATCATGGCCTGGCGACGGCCGCCCACCAGGGCGACGATCCGCCCGCAGGAGTCGATCGAAGCGCTGATACCCGTGTTGACCGCCCGGACCACCGGCGTGCGACATTCAACCGCGCGGAAGCAATACTGCGCCAGGTGCTGAGCGTGCTCGGTGCTGCCGCGGTAGGGTCCGCCGCCCCAGCTCCAGACGAACCAACCGTCGTTGGAGAGGTTCACCAGGATGTCGGCGCGTTTGGCCCTGCCCTCCATGACCAGTTGCCGGCAGACGTCACCGAAGGTCCCCTCGTAGCAGATGGGCACCGCCAGCGTCCATCGGCCCCTCGGGCGCTCCAGCTCAAACACCGTCGGCCTGCGCCCCGGGTCCAGCTGCTGCATGACCCCGGGCACGAACCACCGCAGCAGCCGGTGCAGGCCCGGCCAGGACTGCCCAAAGGGCACGTACTCGCTAAACGGCACCAGGTGCATCTTGGCGTAATAGCGGCTGGCCCAGGGGTACAGGCCGTCGAACCACAGGGCGCTGTTGCGCTGGAGCCAAGCGGGCTCCCCCGGCCCCACCGCGGGATTCCGAT
>JALHTV010000265.1 GCA_022866005.1 Phycisphaerae bacterium | reverse complement strand
GGGTGAAGGCGACCCGCGCCGTGACGGGTTTCATGTCACACACGGCCGCGATCTGCTCGAACGGCATCTGCTCAAAGCTTCGCAGAACGATGAGCGTCTGGTCCCGCCGCGGCAGGGCGGCGATGGCGGCATATAGCGTCGGCCAGTCCAGCCAGTCCCGGCAGTCTTCCGTGGCCGGGACCACTCGCAGCCGCCGCTGCTGCACCGCCGCGGCCAGCAGCTCGCGCCGTCGGAGGAGCCGGCGGATTACGGCGTTCACTTCAGCCGTCGCGATGGCATACACCCAGTTGGCAAAGTCTCGCTCGCTCTGCCCGATGAAGCTCCTGATCCCGCGGGCCACCTTCAGGAAAACCTCACCGGTTGCGTCCTCGGCGGCCTCGCGCACGAACAGCCGATGGATGCAGTACCGCAAGACCGGCTCGTAGTGACGCTCGTACAGCTCCCCCAGGGCCGCGGGATTCGTCTTTGCCCGCGTCACCAGATTGTCTGTCATCGCATCGATCGGCTCTGCCATGGCCTGTCCGCTCATCACAGAGGGAATTGCGCCAGCGGGGCTGACGTTACATGCCCGCAGTGATTTCTGCTAGATTCTCCGTCCCGGAGCACGCGCGCAAGTCTGTACCACGTTGACACCTTGCGATGCCGCCGATAGCCTCGGCCGCGTGAATCTGCGGGCCCTGCAACGGGACTTTCAGTCGCTCTACGGCCGCCCGGCCGCGGGGGCCGTCCGCGCCCCGGGGCGCGTGAACCTGATCGGGGAGCACACGGACTACAACGACGGCTTCGTCTTGCCCATCGCCATCAGCCGCCAGACCCTGGCCGCGTACGCCCGCCGCGACGACCGGATCGTGCACTTCGCCTCCAAGCAGGCCGAGTCGCAGATCGTCCCGGTGGACCTGGCCGCGCCCATCGCACGGGCCGAGCCCACCTGGGCCAACTACTGCCGCGGTGTAGCAGCGGGGCTGCTCGCGGCCGGGGTGGAACTGACCGGGGCGGACGTGCTGTTCGACAGCGACGTGCCCCTGGGCGGCGGGCTGAGCAGCTCGGCGGCGCTGGAGGTCGCGACGGCCTTGGTGCTCCTGGAAGCCGCCGGCGCTCGCGGTGCGGTGGCCGCAGCGGACCTCGCGCGGCTGTGCCAGAAGGCCGAGCATGACTTTGCGGGCGCGCCCTGCGGCATCATGGACCAATCGATCGCCATCATGGGCCAGGCCGGCCGGGCGATGCTGCTGGATTGCCGCGGCAACGAGGTCCGCCACGTGCCGTTCGACGATCCGGACGGGGTGCTTCTGGTGGCCGACACGCAGGTCAGGCACGCGATCTCTGGCGGCGCCTACGCCCTCCGCCGCCAGCAGTGCCACGCCGACGCCGCGGCCCTGGGCGCCAAGGCCCTGCGCGAGGTGGACCTCCCGGCCGTGCAAGCGGCTCTGGCCGAGGGAAAACTAGACGCCCCACAGTTCAAGCGGGCCCGCCACGTGGCCGGAGAGATCGCTCGCACGCTCCAAGCCGTCCAGGTGCTGGGCGAGGGCGACCACAAGCGGTTCGGCCAGTTGATGACGGCCTCGCACGTGTCGCTGCGGGACGACTACGAGGTGTCCTGCGAGGAATTGGACGCCATCGTGGACGCCGCTCTGCCCGTTCCCGGTGTCCATGGGGCGCGGATGACCGGCGGCGGTTTCGGCGGCTGTGCGATCATCCTGGCTCATGTCAGCCAGGCCGAGAGGATCACGCGAATCATTCAGGAAGCCTTCGCCGCACGCTTCGGCCGGCGCTGCCCGATCTTCGCCACCCCCGCCACCGCCGGCGCAGGCCCCTTGGCGATGGAGTAAAACAAACGCGGTGGCGCAGGAGTTCCGCCGCACTGGGTGTTGGGGACTGATGCCTCGCCGCACTCCGGTCAGTTCTGGAACCACCTGGCCGGCAGGGCGTCGCGCTCGGCCTGTAGCAGCTCGTCGATGATTTTCTCGGCGTCGGCGATGCTGCTGACCATCGGGTCGATGAGCATCGCCCGCAGGAGCACGTCGCGCCGGCAGGAGATCGCCGCCTCGACGGCCGTCATGTGGGCGTCCAGCACCTGGGTGCACAGCCCGCGCAACGGGTGAGGCATCTTGCCCACCGGGTGGGGCGTGATCGTGTGCTCATCGACGCTGCACGCCAGCTCCAGGTAGTCGGCCTCGTCCATGTTCGTCACGGCGCCGCAGTTGGCGGTGTTGAGATAAAACGTCTTGCCCAGGTGTCCCACGATGCTCTCGACGATGTCGGTGGCGTGGTCGGGCTTGAAGGTGGTCATGTACGTGTCGATGGGGATTGCCCCGTCCAGGAACCCGTCCACCTGCCGCCACATCTCCTCGTGGCGCTTGAAGCGGTCTTCCGTCTCCCAGATCGCCAGCGCCGGGATCGGCTCGGCTGTATGTCCCAGCCCCTGCCAGAACCGCACGTACTCCTTGGTGTGCGGCACGCACGTGGGCACGCAGCCGAAGATGCGGAAAAGCTCGCAGCCGATGCGGTCGTTGTGCAGGGCCTTGGCGCCGGTGTCGTCCCCGACGGTCTCGGTGGCGGCCGCCGTCCGCAGCCACTCGGCGATCTTGCCCATCACGTCGCGCCCTTCGTACTCGGCCTTGATCATCCAGGTGAAGTGGTTCACCCCGGCCACGCGCATGTCGAACTTCTTGTCCACCTCGCCCGTGTAATCCTCGATCGAGGGGACGATGCCCGCCCGCACGGCGTAGCGCATCTTGAACTTCGGCATGTGCGGGCCGTCGCAGAGGGCGAGGCTCTTGAGGGTGGGGAAGTATTTGCGGATGCCCATGCCCATCGCGGCGGTAGGGTTGATGTAGTTCATCACCCACGCCTGCGGGCACAGGCGATGGACGTCCTTGCAGACCTCGTAGATCACCGGGAACTCGCGCAGGGTGCGGAAGATGCCCCCCGGCCCGATCGTGTCGCCGGAGCACATGCGAATGCCGTGCTTGGCGGCGATTTCGCAGTCGATGCCGCGGAACAGCACCGAGCGGTCGGCGAAGCTGAGGATCACGAAGTCGCTGCCGGCCAGCACGTCGCGG
>JALHTV010000264.1 GCA_022866005.1 Phycisphaerae bacterium | reverse complement strand
GGGCAAGCACTCCCCCCCCCCGGTCACGTAGTTCACGGCCGAATCCCGGAACTCGGCGAAGACCTTCTTGTACTCGTCAGCCAAGGGATCAATCGCGTGCCGTTCTCCTTCCCCCCAATAATCAATGACATCGCACGGGCCGGCCCCGATTTGCAGTATGCGGGCCTGCGCGGGAACCGGGCTACGCGTCGCCCGGTGGATCATCCCCTTGATGTATTCCGCCTCGGATCTCAGCCAGGCGATCCGGTCAGCTTTTCCAGCCAGCATTCTGCCGTAGTCCCAGTGTTGCAGTGCTGTGCTCAGCTTGTCTTGGCTCTCAGACATTCCAGATCTCCTCACGGGCCAAAAGGAAGCGATCTCATTGGGTCTCGCGTCTCGGGCGGCTCCGCTAGCAGTCTGCCAGCCCCATGGGACGCGTAGAGCGGCAGCGGATCCCGCTATTCACATAGGCTTGATGCCCACCAGGTAGATGTCAGAACACAGAGAAGGTCGCAGACGCAGCGGGCTATCCGCGAGGCGCGCCAACCCCCTCACCAGAGGGTTCTGATGGCGCAGGCCACACCAGTTCCTCCCGAACACCTTGACGCGGGTGAGGCCTAGGTCTCGGGCAATATAGTACAGATCGTCGACATCCGGCTCGCGAACATGGGCCAGGAAAGGCGTCGTCTCATACCACGTCTTCATGCTCGACCATTTCGCGCGGCCGAGCAGCGCGGTGATCCGCTTGCGGAGGTTGACGCAGTTGGGCGCGCCCAGGAAGAAAAGACCGCCGGGCCGAAGCGCTCGCATGGCCTCGGTATAGGCACCCTTCGGGGAATGGTGCAGGTGCTCGATGCAGTCGAAGCTGGTCACCACGTCAAGAGATTCCGGGGACAAACCCAAGGGGTGGAGGCACACGTCACAGATGCGCAACTCGAACCCATATTGCCTGCTCATCTGCACACGGGGGTCATCGCCATCTTGGGGCGGCATCTGGTCAATGTTGATGGCCCTCATGCCCAGCAGTGAACAACCGGCAGCAAAGTGCCCCCACCCGCCACCGATGTCGCAGATGACGGCCTTGCGACCAACCGCCCGAAGGACCCAATCCAGCTGCATCGCCTGGCGATCAGCCTGCGTGACGACGTCGTGCTCTTGATACCCAGGTGGGCGCCACTGGCGATACAGCCCATTCATGAGGGGACGTAACAGCGGGAGGGCGCGGGATTCGCCAGAATCCAGCAAATCCATCTGTTCCGGGGTCAGTGCCTTGGCACCGGTTTCAGTGCGCATGACGTTCAGTTAGCGGCCATTCTTGACGAGTGCGAACTGCCTCTCACACCCTCCTCGGGCACGTAGGAGCACGCGGTCGCTCGTCTTCCCGGTTCCATGCACGGCCTGGGGTTCAAACAACATCTGTCGTGGCCTTAGGTCTGGGGTTTCCCAGGGAGAATGTGGCCGGGTCCGCAAGCGGGCGACTTGACCCTCTACTATAACTGCGCTCCCGACCTGCGCCTAGCTCCGACACTGGTTTTCCTGACATCCACCCGTCCCAACAGCCAACCCAAAGGCGGTCGGTCCGGCCTGTCTTCGCTGCGCCTGGTGCGTCCGCTCAGCAGGCCGGCAGGCGCCGATCGGAACGACCCGCGGCCTGGCACGAGGATCGACCACGGCCGCACATCATACCGCGCACACCCTATGGAGACAGCCACGATCCCGGAGGCCAGACGCCGCAGAAGGCCGCCCAGGGCAGCTCCCTACGTACCATAGGGAGGACCCAGCAACAGGCACATCGCAGCGTTGACCACCCCGCCGATGGCCGAGGTCAGCTTTACTGTTCACAGGGATTGCCTTACCATTGGGCAGCGAGGCCACACCGAGGCCGGCGTCGGCGGATACGCCGGACTGCAGGGCGCATCCAGGCACAGGTGGCGTACCGGCCGACCGCGCTCCCTGACTGACCATCCCGGTGATCGTGGCCGCGTTTGAGGAGACAGATGGCATCGGGAATGCGAGACGTCACCGTCACGTTCGCCGCCCGAACGGCGGGGATGGTCATCATCATAGCCTCGCAGAGCGCGCTCGCGTGGTTGCTGGGTCCGGCAGGGCGAGGCTCCTACGCCGTCTGCATGGTCTTCGCCATGATTCTGCGGGTCGTCTGCTCTCTTAGCTGCGATGTGGCCTGTTCGTACTTCGTCGCCTCGCGGAAGTTCACGCTCTCCGAGGGTGTCGTCCACACGGTGATCTTCGCAGCGATCAGTTCGGCCGCGGCGATCCCCATCGGCCTCTACGTAATCACGCTCCCTCTATCGTTTCTAGCTAAGGCTCCTTCGCATTCGTTCGCGCTGGCCCTGGCGATTGTGCCGGCCGCGATCCTCTTCGAGGTCTTCTCCCAGCTGCTGACGGGCGTCTCGCGTTTCACCGCGTATGCCGTGTTCCAGATCACGGTTCCGGCGGCACAGCTCGGGCTCGTGCTGGTGCTGTCGGGCCTGCTGGGGTGGGGAGTAGATGGGGCGCTGCTGTCGGTGGCGCTGGCCATGGCAGCCAACGCCCTGCTGATTCTGATTTACTTCCAGACCCGTTGCGGAATGACCTGGGTTCGTCCCTCGCTGCACGCGCTGGCAAGGATGCTTTCCTTTGGCGTGCGGTACTACGTGAGCAAGCTCAGCAACCTCGCCAATACCCAGATCGGAGTAGTCATTCTGGCATTCTTCGTGTCGCGGGAAGACATCGGGCTGTTCGCCATCGCATCGGCGCTGATGGCGGCGGTGGAAATGATCCCCGACACGTTGGTACTGGTGCTGATGCCTCGTGTGGCGGGCGATAGCACCGGCCGCCCCGAGCTGGTCGCCCAGAGCGTCCGCGTGGCCGCAGCCGTATGCGGAGCGGTGCTGCTGGCCCTGGCGGCCTTCGCAGGACTGATCGTATGGATTCTCTTCCCGGCTGACTTCCACCCGGCGGCGGCCCTGGCGCGGATACTCTGCGTGGGCATGCTGGTGCGTTGTGCGTCGAAGGTCACCGTCCCCTACCTGATTGCCCGCGACCATCCGGGGTTGGCGTCGTTCTCCGTGGCGATGGGAGTCGCCGTCAACTTTCTAGCCCTGTGGCTGCTCCTGCCGGCATTGGGCGTGACGGCCTCGGCGTTGGCGGTGACGCTGAGCCACTTGGCCAGCTCGGCGATTCTCCTGATCAGCTTCTTACGGGTCAGCGGGTTCGGGTGGGCCAAGCTATGGCGGTACCGACGAGCAGACTTCCAGAGCCTACGGACGATCTGGCGACGGCTTTGGACCTGGCGCAACCCCGTCTCGCCCTCGGAAGCCTGACGAGCAGTTCCCGACTCCGGCGCCCTGCGGCGCGAGGATACCCTGCCGCTCATCGGGCCTCCGCCGCAAGGCCCCTCCGTGGCGGCGGTAACGCAGCCCCGCAGAGGTGCACAAGCCCGGCCGGGCAACACCTTGTAGGCCTCCTACTGCCGCCGCCCTGCTTGCCCCCACACGTTCCTGGCTACCTCCGCCAGCTCCGAGCGGAGCTGCGCCGCCTTGCCCTTGAGGAAGGCCTTGACCTCCGAGCGATGGTCGAAGACGCTCAGCACCCGTTGCAGGCTCTCCCGGGGGTCGGGGGTGTCCATGTCGATGATCCGGTCCGCGCAGCCGCTCATCTCGCCGATAATGCCGTGCATGCGCCGGTCCTTGGTGTTGGTCAGGGCTACGAATGGCGTGGCCACGTCCACGCTACCGATCACGGAGTGCGTGCGCTCGCCCACCAGGAAGTCGGCCTCGCGGATGATGGCCTTGAGCTGCCGGGCGGTGAGGTCCTCGTGGATGATTTCGGCTCCGCTCGCATCGCCCCCCATGACCGACCGCACCTGCTGGGCGACGGCCACATCGTTGCCCACGCCCTTCTCAACGCTGTGGGGCAGGAAGGCAATCTGCGCGTTGCGCTGCTGAACAAGTCCACTCAGCAGCCCCGCCACGAACCGGCTGTGGGCCCGCGCCTTCGCCTCGCCGCGGAGCCCCACGAAAGATTCGTCATACACCACCGATTTCTGGCAGACGGTGACGCACACCACAGGACGGCCGTCAGCGCGGGCTCGGCGATACCAGGGGTATTTCTCCAGAAGGGCTGCCGCTTGCTCCGGCGGATCGGGGTTCATGGCAAAGGCCGGGTCCGGCGCCAGCCGCACCTTCTCGTCGGCGCGGCAGGCCTCCTTCATCAACTCGTAGCTGCCGCGTTCGCGAAGATAGCAGAAGTCTGCCTGCTCTACCGCCTTGCGATACAGCGGGCCGTAGAAACGAATGAGCCTGCGCGGACTTGGGATGCCCGCCCCGAGGATGCCCACCCGCTTGCCCTGGCGATGGGCAGCAAAGATCACCCCGCAGCTCTCCGGGCCGAACAGGCCGTCATGCCCCACCAGCACGAGGTCCGACTGGCGGAAGAAATCGTGCATCGGGGCGTGCTCCCGCCTCTGGGCCGTAAGGTTCGCCTGCCGCCCGTGCATCCCCAGCCGATAGGCCAAAACCTCACTGAGAAACAGCAGCCGGACCATGTGCTGACTGCGGACCTCATCGCCGCCACTCCGGCGATAGAGCCACTTCAAAGGAAAGACCGTGATATTGTCACGCTTGGCAACCTGCTCGGTCAGGTCCATCACCCCCAGTTCCACCGGGCGGCGGCCCCCCAGCATGTCCTCCAAACCGCGAGCGATCGCCTCTTCCCCCTTGTTCGCCAACGGCACCCATTCGGCAATGAAAATGCGGATAACGTCACCCATCGTCATAACGTCCTTTCGTCCGGCGGCCATCGAAGAATCAGCCGGGCGCAATTGACATAGCCATGCCCTCGCGAGCTTTCCCCGTCACGCCGCCGTGCGTACGGGTCCGCACGCCGCGGCTCGACCAAGCTGTGCGTTTGCCGAGTCATTAGGCGCGGTGGCCCCACTTGGGTCCGCAAGACATCCGGCAGTGCGAAGGACAGGGCCGCGGCGACTTCGCCGCGCCGGCGCAAGGGCGCGCCCCGGCCACCCCTCCCACGCCGTCGCGCCAAGGGAGAAACAAGAACGTCGTCCTGATCATGCGTCTGCTCACGTCGAGCGGTTACTCCGTCCCCTCAAACCGGAAGGTGTCCAGCTCGTCTTCCACGTCGGCCACCGGGGCAAGCCCGGCCTCGGCTGGCTCAGGCAACGAGGAGAGTCTGCGGAGCGACCGCCAGCCGGCCGGCAGGAGCAGGCCCACTCCGCTGCCCACCATCACAGCGGCAGCCACGCCCGGAAGCTGCCATGCCCTGATGAACGGCCAGGCCAAGCCCGCCGTCAGCAAGCACTGCAACCCGCAACTCAGCAGGAGCATGCGCAAGTCATTGATGCTCCAGAGAAAGGTGGTGAACCAGTAACTGCACCCTTCCAGGACGACCCCCCCCGCTAGAAGCGCCAACAGCACCTGGGAAGGATTGATCTGCCCACCGGTCCACCACCGAACGAACCACTGCCCCAACGCAACCATGAACACCCAGAAGGCCAGGAGTATCACCCCGGTGCCGGCTACGGCCGGCACGAGTCTCCGGAGAAGGAACAACCGCGCCCCACGTCGCCAGGCCACTGTGAACGCCGGCCAAAAAACCGGCATCAGTGCACCCAGCGGCAGCAAGGGATACGTCGCCAGTTGGTAGCAAACGCTGTAGACGGTCACGTTCCTCAGGCTCAACAGGTGGGCGATCAACAGGTTCGGCAACATCATCGTCGCCAGACACGCGAAAGAAATCCCCAGACAAACGACCGACGGCCGGATCATCTCCCGCAGCAGCGAAGGAACGACGTTCCACTGGACCGCAAGCAGTCGACGATGACGCACCAGGAGTTCCAGCACCAGGGGCACCCGGCTGAGGAAGACGGGCCCGTTGCTTAGAAGCGCCAACCAGGGCAGACTCACTTTGAGGCGAATGCCCAGCAGCAGTAGCCCAAAGCCGGCCACGGTGCCGACCAACTCGTACACGCGCGGCCGGGAAACCTCCATGCGGGCGTCATAGATGATCTCGATGAACATGCCGGCGAAATGCGCCAGCGTCAGAAAGACCAGAACCATCATCAGCGGCGCCGCTTCGCGCACGGCCACTGCATCCTTGACGTTGAATGCCGCCGCCCAGTTCACTAAGGGTGATGCCAACGCTCCCAGAAGCCCTAGAACCATGAGGCACAGGCCCAGAAAGGCGGAAGTGGAACTGCGCTCGCGGAACCGCTTCCAGTCTCTGTCCGCGAACGCCTCCGTCATGCTGGTCTTGAGGTAAGGAACGATCCCGCCGCGCAGGAAGGTCATCAGGAGGAGCGTAGACAGGGCGACCCGCCAAAGCCCCATTCTGCTAGCCCCCAAGTATCCCAAGCACAAGGGAACGCTGATGAACCCGGTGACTGTCCGCAAGACAACCCCCGCCAAGACCCAGGACGACGCACGGTAGATCCTACCCCAGGTCCTCCCCGGACCGGGATTTGGTTCAGCCCACCGTAGCGGCCGGGCCGACGGAGGACCTGCGTCTCCTGGACCCGGGGAAGGCCCGTCCTGGTTGGAACTCTGGTCAGTCATCATCTGATGCGGAAAGGGCTCACCGTGCGGCTGCACTCCATGCCGACAGACGCGCGCCACGTAGTATCGACAGGACCCATCGGCTCTCTTGGACCCAACGTCGCCCTGCCTCGACGGGTCCGCTCCCACACCCACGGGGCATTCGCGTCCTCGTCACGTCAGAGTTTCCGTCCCACATAGGCGAGGAAGGGAGCGAACAGAGGGTGGTTCGCCGGCAGGACGTATCCTACGGAACGTCCTATCTCCCGGACCAGCTTCGCAAGGCAACGGCGGAGCAGGAAGCCAAACCGCGAGCCAGACGCGTCCAAACCCCACAACCGGAGCCGCCCCACATGCCGCAGCAGAACGATCTGAAAGCCGTGCTCCCTGCTGAAATCCTCAAACAGGCGCGGCTCCATGCACGCCAGATTGTGCCGAACAAGGTCCCGCCGGTCGAAGACCCAGTGATACAGAAATGGAACCTTCCGGAAGTTTGGCACGACCACGACCATGAGGCCACCTTGACGCAGCAATCGGCTGTGTTCAGACAGCATCGACTTAGGCTCCGAGAAGTGCTCGACAAGCCCGACGCTACAGACAACATCATACAAGGTCGGCGGCGAGAAATCCCTGATGTCGCACGGATACAGCGTGGCATTCTTCACCCCCACCGCGGCCAGGTTCACCGGGTACAGTCCCGCCTCCGGACTGAAATCAACCCCACTCGGCTGGAAACGGAGCTGCGTGCAGATCACGGCAGATGCATATCCCGGAGAGCATCCAAGTTCCAGAAGACGTTGCCCTTCATACTCGGCCAGGTACGGCCTGACCGCGTCAAACCACTCCGAGATCCGGTGCAGCTCCGCCAGCTTCTTGGGGGTCAGAGCGGCCCCGGACTGCCTTTCGCCCCAATACTGGGCGGTGGTCAAATCCCCCGCGGGGCGAGGCCCGGGTGACCGGCCGCGGCCGCCCATGTCGGTCTCCTGATGGTGACGGACCACCATGTCCTCCGGGGAATCCTCCGGACCGCAAAGGGCCGGCATTGTGACCGTTTTCACGCCTCTCCGGGATGGGTGAGGCAATACCAGTCGACGGTCCGTCTCAGGCCTTCGTCAAAGCCCACCTGGGCGCGAAAACCGAAGTGCGCCGCCGCCCGGGAGGTGTCCAGGCAACGTCGAGGCTGGCCGTCGGGCTTGGAAGTGTCCCAGACCAGCTCGCCCTCAAACCCGACCAACCGGCGGATCTTCTCCGCCAGCTCCCGGATCGTGATCTCAAAGCCCGCGCCCAGGTTGACCGGTTCCGGCTCGTCGTACTCGCGCGTCGCCAGCACTATACCACGCGCGCAGTCGTCGACGTACAGGAATTCGCGGGTGGCCGAGCCCGTGCCCCAGGCCGCGACCTGCTTGTCGCCCCGGCGCTTGGCCTGGACGAACTTGCGGATCAGCGCGGGGATCACGTGGCTGCTCCTGGGATCGAAGTTGTCGCCCGGCCCGTAGAGGTTCACCGGCAGCAGATAGATCCCGTTCAGCCCGTACTGCTGGCGGTAGGCTTGGAGCATCACCAGTAGGGCCTTTTTGGCGATGCCGTAGGGCGCGTTGGTCTCCTCCGGGTAGCCGTTCCAGAGATCCTGCTCCTTGAACGGCACGGGCGTGAGCTTGGGGTACGCACAGATCGTGCCAATCTGGACGAACTTGGCCACACCCGCGCGGCGGGCATGTTCGATCAGGTGCATCCCCATGGCTAGGTTGGCATAGAAGTAGCGCCCCGGGTTGGCGCGGTTGGCCCCGATGCCTCCCACCTCCGCGGCCAGGTGGATGACCACCGTGGGGGCCATGTCGGCGTACATCCGCTCGACGTTCTGCGGGTCGGTCAGGTCGTAGTCCTCGATCCGCGGCACGAGGAGGCAGCCGGGCGGGACGCCGCAGGCCCGGAGCTGCTCCTGGACGTACCGGCCCAGGAACCCGGCCCCGCCGGTCACCACGATGCGCTGTTGGGTCAGGTCCATGGAGCGTTGCACCTCGCGGCGGGGAAGGCTACCTGCGGGCGTTCTTGGCGCGGTGATCGACCAGGACTCGCTCTTCCTTGGCGAGCGCCCAATCGTGGTCGGTCATCATCTTCGCCAACGCCTTGAAGGTCACCCGCGGCCGCCAGGAGAGCTTCGTGCGGGCCTTGGTCGCGTCGCCCTGCAGCACGTCCACCTCCGTGGGGCGGAGGTACCGCCGGTCGATCTCGACGTGCTGGTGCCAGTCCAGCCCCAGCAAGGCGAACACCTCATCCAGGAATTCCCGCACGCTGTGGGTCTCGCCCGTGGCGATGACATAGTCTTCGGGGCTGTCCTGCTGAAGCATCCGCCACATGGCCTCGACGTAATCGCCGGCGAAGCCCCAGTCGCGCTTCGCGTCCAGGTTGCCCAGGAAGAGCTTCTCCTGGAGCCCTTCCTTGATCCGCGTGGCGCCCCGGGTGATCTTGCGCGTCACGAACGTCTCGCCGCGGCGGGGGCTCTCGTGGTTGAACAGGATGCCGTTGCAGGCAAACATCCCGTAGGCCTCACGGTAGTTCACCGTCTGCCAAAAGCTGAACACCTTGGCGCAGCCGTAGGGACTGCGCGGATAGAACGGCGTCTTCTCCGACTGGGGGATCTCGGTCACGTTGCCGTACATCTCGCTGCTGGAGGCCTGGTAGAAGCGGGTCTTCAGGCCCGTGTCGCGGATGGCCTCCAGCAGCCGCAGCGTGCCCACCGCGTCGGTCTGAGCGGTGTAGACGGGCTGGTCGAAGCTCACGCGGACGTGGGACTGTGCGGCCAGGTTATACACCTCGTCCGGCTGCACGGCCGTGAGCACCTGGCGCAGACCGGCCCCGTCGGTGAGGTCGCCGTAGTGCAGCAGCAGGCGGGTATCCTTCTCGTGCGGGTCGTGGTAGAGGTGCTCGATCCGCTGCGTGGTGAAGGTACTGGCGCGGCGGATGATACCGTGCACGTCGTATCCTTTTTCCAGCAGCAGCTCCGCCAGGTAGCTGCCGTCTTGGCCGGTGATGCCGGTAATCAGGGCCTTTTTGGCCATCGGGTGTCTCCTGTGCCGAGGGGTACCATTATTACGTTTGTATCACCGATTGGCGCGGCCGATATCCAGAATCAAGGCCGCCGCGCGGGGTCAAAGGACCGTTCAAGATAGGCCAGGTAACGGGCAGTCGCCACAGACCTGTCGAAGTGCCGACTCGCCGCCGCCGCAGCCGAGCGACAGGCCGCCAGCAGGGCTGGATCGTCGTGCAGTCGGCGAATGGCCTCGGCCAGCGCCGCAGGGTCCCGCGGA
Organism: Phycisphaerae bacterium; assembly: GCA_022866005.1. Lineage (GTDB taxonomy): Bacteria > Planctomycetota > Phycisphaerae > SM23-33 > SM23-33 > JALHTV01. The sequence continues at coordinate 545 of JALHTV010000264.1, read as the reverse complement.
CGGACCACCAGGCCGCAGCGGTATTCCGCCACGAGGTCCGTCAGCTCGGTGTCGTCGGGGCTGACGGCGACGATGGCCGTGCCGGCGGCCAGGGCATAGTAGGTCTTCGACGGCACGGAGACGCCTTCATAGCCCACGTCTAGGCAGACGATCGACGCGTCCGCCGCGGTCAGCGAATAGGGCAGCACACGGAACGGCTGCAACGGCAGCAGGGTCAGGTTCGCCAGCCGCCGGGCCGCCACCGCCTCGGCGGTCTGCTGCCATCGCGTGCCCCCGCCGACGATCAGGAAATGGACATCGGGCAGGCTCGCTAATTGCTCCGCCGCCGCGAGGATCGACTCCGTGTCATGGGTGGCCCCCAGCGCCCCACTGTAGGCCACCACAAACTTGTCCACCAGGTGATGCTCGCGGGCGAAGGGGTTGTCGGCCTTGGGCAAGGGGCGGATGAAGGTCGTGTCGGCCCAGTTCGGGATCACCTCGATCTCCAGCCGATCGCCCGAGTGAAGGTGGGCGCGGAGCGTGTCCGCCATGTGGCCGCCCAGGGT
>JALHTV010000263.1 GCA_022866005.1 Phycisphaerae bacterium | reverse complement strand
TGTTGGCCGGTGGCGTGCAGCTCGCCGGCGCGCCGCTCGGCGCGGACACGCGGGGAGGCGTCCAGGTAGAACTTGACGTCCGCCTCGGGAAAGACCACCGAGCCCTGGTCGCGCCCCTCGGTGACGAAGCTGCCCAGGCCCTCGCCGAGCCGCCGCTGCAACGCCACCAGCACCTCCCGCACCGGGGGGCTGTCGGCCACGTAGTGGGCGTTCTCGGTGACTTCCACGGAGCGGATCTCGGCCGTGACGTCGCACCCGTCGAGCATCACGCGAGCGCCTTGCTCGGTCGGGATGACTTCGATTCGCGCCCCCTTCGCGACGGCGACTAGCGCGTCCGTGTCGTTGGGGTCCACACCCTCTCGCAGGGCCTTGAGGGTGACGGCGCGGTACGTGGCCCCGGTGTCCAGAAAGGCAATCCCCAACGCCCTGGCGAGTTCCCGGGCGGCGGTGCTCTTGCCGCTGCCGGCCGGCCCATCGATGGTGATGACCATGGCGGAAGTGTAACGCAACGCGCCCCAGCCGGGTAGGGCATCTCCGGCGGCGGGGCTTGCGGGGCTATTCCCTCGTGGGCGTCCAGCCGAAGCTCTGGAGCGTCTTCATGTAGTTGGCCCGCTCGAAGACCGCCGGCTCGGGGCAGGACCGCTGGCTGAGGATGCCCTTCATCTCGGCGAGCGTGTCGTACCCCTTGGCCTGCATGATCTCCACCAGGGCTGCGCGGACCTTGGCCAGGTATTCTGGGCCGTGCCGCAGCAGGGCCGAGCACATCATCGTGACGTCCGCCCCAACCATCACCATATTGACGACGTCCTCGGCCGTGTGAATGCCCGTGGTCGCCCCCAGCGACGCCTTCAGCTTGCCGTAGAGGATCGCGATCCACCGCAACGGCAGCCGGCCCTCAAACGGCGTGGACAGCTCCAGACGGGGCAGGACGGTGAGGGCGTCGATGTCGATGTCGGGCTGATAGAAGCGGTTGAACAGGACCAGCGCGTCGGCCCCGGCCGCGTCCAGCCGCGCGGCCATCGATGCGGTGGATGAAAAGTAGGGCGATAGCTTCACCGCCACCGGCACACGGACCGCGGATTTCACAGCCCCCAGGACGTCCAGATACACCTGCTCCACCCGCGCGCCATCGACGCGGGGGTCAGTGGGGATGAGGTAGACGTTCAGCTCGATGCCGTCGGCCCCGGCGTCCTGGACCTTGCGGGCGTAGGAGATCCACCCGCCGGTGGAGATGCCGTTCAGCGAGGCGATCACGGGAATCTTGACGGCCTTTTTCAGCGCGGCGATGTGATCGAGGTACTCCTCCGGGCCGACCTTGTAGTCCTCCTTGCGGGGAAAGTAGGTCAACGATTCGGCCCAGCGGTCGGCCCCGTACTGGAGGTAGAACTCCAGCTCGGCCGCCTCGTGCTTGATCTGCTCCTCGAACAGCGACGCGAGCACCACGGCCGCGGCACCGTGGTCTTCCAGCTTCTGCACCGTGCCCACGTCCATGCTCAGCGGCGAGGCGGAGACGACCAGGGGGTTGGCCAGTTTCAGGCCCATGTACGTTGTGGACAGGTCCATGGCGGTTCTCCTTGCAGCCCCGCGGATGGGTACGGCCCCGAGGCCAGACCACTATAGCGGCGCCGGGGGTTGCGGCTCAAAGGGCTTTGTGCAGGGGTTGACACGTTCCCCAGGAGCGCCTACAGTAGCGCTGCTCGGGGGCGGCAGCACAGCCCCGAAGTTCGCGGCCGTGGCGGAATTGGCAGACGCGCAGGCTTCAGGAGCCTGTGCCCGCAAGGGCGTGAAGGTTCAACTCCTTTCGGCCGCAGTCAGCCCCGCGGGGGAATCCATTCCGCCAGCTATTCGTATTCCTCTTCGTTCACCGCCTCGGGCGGCGCCTTCTCGTTGACGACGGGCAGCCCACGCGCTGGCCCGGTGGTGGTTGTCGGGGCCGAGGTAGCTGTCGGCGCGGTAGCGGGTGCAGGGGCGGTGGCAGGTACCGGCATCGTAGTGGCCGTCGGCATGGCAGGGCGAGCCGGCATCGTAGTGGCCGTCGGCATCGCGGGGCGAGTCCGCATCGTGGTGGGGGTCGGCATCGCGGGGCGAGTCCGCATCGTGGTGGGCGCCATGGCAGGGCGTGCCGGCATCGTGGCGGGGCTCGGCGCGATGGGTTCAGGGGCCGGTGGGGGCGGAGGCGGCTGCGGTGTCGGCTCGGCGGGCAGGGGGGCTGGAGCCACCGTGGGCTGCAACGCCGGCTGCCGCACGCGGATGGTCGGTTTGGGCGGGCTCGGCAGCGTGGCGCCTGTCTCCAGGACTCGAATCTCGTTGGGGTCCACGACGAATCGCTGGAGGCCGACGTCAAACGTCCTGTCGCCGTAGACGGCCACGTTCATGCCGACGTACTTGGTCAGATCGATGTCCCCCGCGACGGACTGAACGTACGCGGTCGGGTTGCCGGCCTGGGGGTCGATCAGGACGTAGCGTTTGCCGATCGCGCCCGTGCCGGGGTAGAGCATGCTCGGCTCCAGCACGCCCTGGGCCGCCGGCAGGCGGGGCGGGGTGAGCGGTGGGGTGACCTTCTGAAGCCGCTCGCGCATGGCCTCGTACTCGGCCTGCTTCTCGGCGGTCGTCTTCCCGAGCTCCTTGATGCGATCCAGGTCCTCCATGTCGCGCATGCTCTGGCGGATGAACGCCAGCCGCGCGTCCACGTAAGGCTTCAGGGGGTCCTCCGTGGTAACGGGGATGGCGTTGTACACGGAGCGCACCTTCTTGAGGTCCCGCTGCTCCACGGGCTTAGCGAACTCCTCGGCCAGGACCTTCTCGGCCATCTTGAAGGCCGCGACCTTCTCGGCCTGGGCCGGCCTGCCGGGGGCGGTGGTGGGGCGGGGAGGAACGATCTCCAACTGGGGACGCTCGGGGGCCGGGCCCTCCATCTCCCTGGGCGGGCCCGCGGCCGTCGGCTCGCTGCCCGCCGGCCGGACGTAGGCCTCGGAGATGTAGAAGTACGCACCCTCGGGGGGGACGATCTTGTAGTATTCCCCAGCCTCGCCGATGACCTCCACCGGGTCGCCGCGGGTGAGCTGCTTCTGAACCCCGATGAAGTTGGTCTCGCGCAGGTCGCCGCCGGCCCGCACCCAGACGTTGTCCCCGGTGACGGTGCCGGTCTTGCCCGTCGCGTCCAACTGGACGTAGTTCTTGCTGATCACGCTGAAGCAGCCCTTGGGGGCGACGACCCGCAGCCAGCCATCCGTCTTGCCGAGGACGACGACGGTGTTGGGCGCCGAGAGCTTCGTGCAGGGATACGCCTGCTGTCCCGGGCCGGAGCGCACGTAGACGTTCGTGCCGTTCAGCACGCCGGTCCACCTGGCCGAGGTGAGCGGGGCGGGTTGGGTCGATGCGGCGCCCTCCTCCGGCATGGTCGTCTGCGCCGCAAGCGGAAGGGCTATCCCCATCACGCATAACCAGGCCGTGGTCCTTGCGATCATTGCGGACTCCTTGCGAATCAAAGCCCACCAGATGGATTCCCTATCGGGGAACCCCAGGGACGTTAGCACGTCGCGGCCAAACTGTCAACAGGCCGGCTACCCCGGTGGGTGGGGGCGTTAAGGGGCGTGGAACACGGGGTCAGCCCCAGCAGGGGGCGGGGCTTATGCGGGCAGGCGCACGGTGAACGTGGCCCCCCGGCCGGGGGCACTCTCGACGGTGATCTTGCCCCCCATGGCTTCGACGGCATGTCGGCAGAACGCCAGTCCAAGCCCGTAGCCGCCCGAGTCGTTCTCTGAGCGCGGCTTGGTGGTGAAGAACGGCTCGAAGAGCTTGTCCTTGTGCCGCGGATCGATGCCGCTGCCGTTGTCAGCCACCGTCAGCAGGACGTAGCGCCCGCGGCGGCAGGCGGAGAGGTGGATCCGCCGCGGACCCTCGACGGCCAGCACGGCCGAGCGGGCGTTGAGGAGGAGGTTCAGGAGCACCTGCTGAAGCTCCGTGCGGCGGGTGCAGACGGTCAGATCGGCCGGGACGTCCAGATTCAGCTGGATGCCGTCTTTGGCCGGGTCGCGCGCCATGGCCGCCAGAGTCCCGTCGACCAGCGCGAGGATGTTGACCGGCACCGACTCGGCGGGGCCCTCGACGGCCACGTCGAGGATGGCCCGGCAGATGCTCGTCGCCCGCTGGCCCCCCTCAGCCGCTCGGGCGATGGCCTTGTCGGACAGCGAGGGGTTTTTCTGCGCCAGCTGCGCGTAGTTGGCCACGGGGGTGAGGATGTTGTTCAGTTCGTGGCTGACCATCGCGGTCATGGTCCCCACGGTGGCCAGGCGGTGGGCCGCCCGAAGCTGGCGGCGCAGGACATGGACCTCGTTGCGGAGGCCTTGGAGCTTCTGGCGGTGCGTCTTGGTTCTGGTTCGAGTGGTCGTGGTCACGGATCCTTCCTCTTGCCAACCGACCTGGGGCGGCCTATAGAGGCGGCGCCACACTTCCCTTTTCATCGGTCCACGGCACGGGTAACTTGAGCGGGCAGGCGGGTATGGACGCTGATGAGTTGCTCGCGGCGCTGTTGGAGCTGGCCCAGTCGCTGGGGATCGCCCTCCGCACGGTCGATACGGGCTCCTCCCAGGCAGCCGCGCTAGCCCGCCTGAAGGGCCAGGAGGTCCTGTTCCTGGAGGCCTCGGCCGATCCGGCCGACCGGATCGACGCGGTAGCGGCGATCCTGGCCGAGCGGCCGGGGCTGGCGGAGCGCTTCCTGCTGCCGGAGGTCCGCGCCGCCATCGAGCGAGCCGCCCGCAAGCCCTAAGCAGCCCGGCGAGCTTGACCCTTCCGCCGCCCAGGCGGGGCGACTATCATGGCGGCATGAACGTCGTCGCCCACGGCATCGACATGGTCGACTGCGCCCGCCTGCGCGAGATGCTCGACCGGCACGGGCAGAAGTTCCTGGACCGCATCTTCACGACGGTCGAGCAGGACTACTGCCGGGACAAGAAGCGCGCCGTCGAGCACCTGGCCGGGCGGTTCGCCGCCAAAGAGGCCGTGCTCAAGGTGCTGGGCACGGGCTGGCGCGACGGCATCACCTGGACCGACATCGAGATCCGCAACAGTCCCTCCGGCCAGCCGACCGTGCGGCTCACCGGCCGGTGCCGCAAGATCGCCGACGAACTGGGCCTGGCGACGGTTTTGGTCTCGATCACCCACATCGGCACGCACGCGATCGCCTCAGCCATCGGCTCCAGCCAGCCCAGCGGCGGGGCCAAGGGCATCGGGGATTGAGCTCTGTCTCATGGCCCCAGGCGCGACCATCTTCCTTTCGGCGGCAGAGACCAGCGGCGACGAGCACGCCGCCCGGCTCATCGACGCCCTGCGCCGCCGCCTGCCCGACGCCCGCTTCATCGGGGCAGCCGGGCCGCGCATGGCCGAGGCCGGCTGCGAGGTCCTGGTCGACCTGACCGGCAAGGCCAGCATGTTCGGCGGACCGATCCTGCGGGTGGGTTCCTACGTGGGGTCCGTCCTGAGGCTGTGCCGGGCCGTCCGCTGCCTGCGCCCCGACCTGCTGATTCCCGTGGACTCTCCCGCGCTCAACTGGCACCTGGCCCGGGCCGCTCGCAAGGTGGGAACGCCCGTGTTCTACTACATCGCCCCGCAGGTCTGGGCCTGGGCACCGTGGCGCGTGAGGAAACTGTCCCGCCTCACCGACCAGGTCGGCTGCATCCTGCCGTTTGAACAGCGATACCTGTGGGACCGCGGCGTCCATGCCGCGTACGTGGGCCATCCGTTGTTCGACCACCTGCCCCCGCGCCCGGAGAAGCTGCCCGACCTGGCCGATGCCTGGATGCACGGCCGCTGGCGCGTGGCGATGATCCCCGGCAGCCGGAAGGCGGAGATCAAGGGGCACATGAAGGCCCTGCTGGTCGTGGACGGGATGATCCGCCGCCGCTGGCCGCAGGCCCGCTGCACCTTCCCGGCCGCCAACGAACGGGACGAGCGGCTGATCCGCCAGCTCGCCAAAGGTGCCGAGATCGACGTCACCGTCGGACGCACTCGCGAGGTCCTAGCCCAGTCGCACTTCGCCGTGACCAAGAGCGGCACCGTCACGCTGGAACTGGCGCACTTCGGCGTGCCGATGGTCATCTTCCACCGCACCTCCCGACTGGTGGGGCTGCTGCGACACCTGCTGGGGCGGTGGGGCGTCAGCACCGCGAGCTTCTCCCTGGTGAACATCCTGGCTGGGAGGAAGATCGTACCGGAGCTGATGCCTTGGCACGGCAACATCCGCAAGCTCACCGCCGCGGTGAAGGAAGTGATGGACGATTACGGGTACCTCTTCGAGGTCCGCCGCCAGCTGATCGCCCTCACCGATCCGCTGGCCGTGCCGCCGCCGGCGAGCGCCTCGGACCGCGCCGCCGAACTGGCCGTCAGTCTGATCGACCGGCGGTGAGCGGCGGGGGGCCGGAAAATCAGGCGATGGCCGCCCCGGGCGGGACGTCCCCGTCGGTCGTCACGACCACGACGCGCAGGGCCCCGGCCTGCTCGAACGTCGCCGCCAGGAGCATCCCGTTGGACTCCAACCCTCGCATCTTCCGCGGCTCCAGGTTGATCAGCACCACGACGTTCTTGCCCACCCGGGACTGGGAGGTGCAGTGGTCCTTCAGCCCGGCGATGATCTGCCGCTGCTCGCTGCCCAGGTCGATGGTCATGCAGATGAGCTTGTCGGCGTTGGGGTGGTCGTGGGCCTCCAGGACCTTGGCCACGCGCAGGTCCAGCTTGGCGAAGTCCCCGAATGCGATCCGCGGTTTGACTTCCGGCATGGGTGACCTTTCTGTTCTGAACGTGTGCCCTTGAGTCTAGGCTGCCCCCGCTTGGCCGGCAAGACGCAACATTAGCGAAAGCCCCGCCGCACCGGTAGAATGTCGCCGGCGCGCCCGCGGCGGCACAGGGCCGACCCCGCCCAGCACGCCCGCACGACCATGCACGTCTATCCATACAGGTTCCACCCGATCTACAAGGAGCGCCTCTGGGGCGGGCGCAATCTTCAGCGCCTCTTTGGCCGGCAATTGCCGCCAGGCAAAAAGATCGGTGAGAGTTGGGATCTAGTGGACCTGCCGGGCGACAGCAGCGTGCTGGCCAACGGGCCCGACGCCGGTGTCACGCTGCACGAACTGACGGCTCAGATGGGCGGTGAGCTTCTGGGCCCCGCCCGGCCGATGGCCGACGGCAGCTTCCCGCTGCTGCTGAAGCTGCTGGATGCCGAGAGCATCCTCTCGCTTCAGGTGCACCCTGATGCCGCCGCGGCAAACCAGATCGGCCGCGACGCCGTGACCAAGACCGAGTGCTGGTACGTCCTGGAGAGCCGCGGCGGGTTCATCTACAAGGGCGTCCTGCCGGGCATCACGGCCCAGCGGTTGGCCCTCGCCGTGGATGACAACACGGTCGACCGCTTCGTCCGCAAGGTGCCGGTGGCGGCGGGGGACTTCCACTATCT
>JALHTV010000262.1 GCA_022866005.1 Phycisphaerae bacterium | reverse complement strand
TGGGACGCTGCTCGTCGCGGCCCCAGCCAAGATCAATCTCAATCTCCTGGTCGGCCCGCGGCGGCAGGACGGCTACCATCCGATCGACTCCTTCGTGGCCAAGGTCACGCTCTACGACCATCTGCGCCTGTCACCGCGCGACGACGGGCAGATCGTCCTGCACTGCACCGGGGTCGACTGCGGCCCCCCGGCCGAGAACCTGGCCTTGCGGGCCGCCCGGCTGCTGGCGGAGGCGCGGGCGGTGCCCGGAGCGAGCATGGAGCTGGCCAAGCACATCCCCCCTGGCAGGGGGCTGGGTGGCGGGTCGTCCGACGCCGCGGCCGCGCTGGTGGGCCTCAATGAGCTGTGGGGGTTGGGCCTGCCCGTCGAGCGTCTGGCTGAGGCCGCGGGCCAACTCGGCAGCGACGCGCCGCTGTTCCTCGGCTCGGCGGCCTCGCGGATGACCGGACGCGGTGAGGCACTGGCGGCCGTTGCGGTGTATCCGTTCTGGGTGGTGCTTTTCGTGCCGGACTTCCCCTGCCCTACGGCCGAGGTGTACGGGGCCTATGACCGCCTGCCTTACCTGCCTCAGCAGCAGCCGGATCCCTCGGTCCTGGCGGATCGCCCCACACGGTGGCGCGGGCGGATGTGCAATCAACTGCTTGAGGCCGCCTGCCAGGTCAGCGAGCCGCTGCGGGCCGCCTACGAGCGGCTGTGCGGCGCGATGCCCGTACCGGTGAGCATGACCGGCAGCGGCAGCGCCCTGTTTGCCCTGTGCGACAATCTCCTGGAGGTCCAGAAGGTCTGCGCAGCCATGCCGGGGGACATGCGCGGCGGCTGTCGGATTGTCGTGGGCAACGACTGGTGAGCCAAGGGTGTGGAGGCGGCGCTAGGAGCCGCGGAGCTGGCGCACGACGGCGGCGTCTCGGGCGGAAAGGTCGGGGTATTGCCGGTCGCTGCCGACGTCCGGGCGGCGCTTCCAGCAGCGGGCGCACCGCCGGTAGCGATCGCGGCTGTCCAGCACTTCCACGGCCAGGGATTCGCCCTCCGGCAGGGCCGCGTCGCGCTCCATCCGGGCGTAGCCCACGCCCAGCAGGTCCTCCAGCTCGCTCAGGTAGGTCTCGATCAGCCGGCTGGCGGCGTCCTGGCCGGGGGCGACCTTGAAGACGGCCTCGGCGTCCAGGGGATTCTTCACGCCGCTGTTGCGCAGCGCCTCCAGCTTCACCAGCCCGGCCCGGCGGAGGTCCAGCAGCCTCTCCCAGATCCAGGCCGGGCCAGCCTGGAGCGAGTCGCCCGAGAAACTGGCCAGGTCCACGGCTACCGGTCGGAGTTCCTCCGCCAGGCGGAGCATCTCCGTGTGCACCTCCGGCAGGCGGGCCAGGTGGACGCTGTGGGGCTCGGCCACGGGCCGATGGGGCAGGTGCTCCCAGGCCTCCTCGGCGGTGTGCGGGATGATCGGGGCCAATAGCTTCACCAGCGTCAGCAGCGTCTCGTAGATGACCGTCTGGGTGGCCCTGCGGCGCGGCGAGTGCGGCGCCTCGCAATAGAGGCGGTCCTTCACGGCCGACAGGTAGATGCTGGAGGCCTGGACCGTGCAGAACTCGTGCATCAGTCGCGTGGCCTTGTGGAACTCATAGCGGTCGTAGGCCGCTCGCACGTCGCGGATGAGCTCGTGGGTCTGCATCTTCATCCACAGGTCCACCGAGTGCTCCGCCGCTTGGACGGCATGGCGGGGGGGGTCGAAGTCGGCGCAGGCGCCCATGCAGAATCGCAGCGTGTTGCGGATCTTGCGATAGGAGTCCTCGGCTTGGGCGAGGAGCTTCTCGCTGCACCGGATGTCCTCGGGGTAGTTCTGCCAGGCGAGCCACAGGCGGAGGATGTCGGCCCCGCGCGTGTTCATCTGGTCCACGATGTTCATCACGTTGGCCAGCGACTTGCTCATCTTGGTCCGGCCTTCTTCATCCACGATGTAGCCGTGGGTGAGCAGCGTCTTGTAGGGGGCCTTGCCCGCGACGCCCAACGCCAGCAGCAGCGAGAGCTGGAACCAGCCCCGGTGCTGGTCGGATCCCTCCAGGTACAGGTCCACGGGGATGTCCGAGACGAGCTGGCGGGCGATGGCGGCGGCGAACCAGCTCGAGCCGGATTCAAGCCACACGTCGAAGATGTCGCTGCCCTTGGTGAGGTCGGCCAGGGGGAAGGCGCGCGGGTCTTTCAGGCCTGGGTCGGCGGCGGGGTTGTACCCGGCCAGGAACTGCTGCGGGGAAAGCCTGAACCACGCGTCGGAGCCCTCCCGGGCCACCACGGCCGCGACGGCGCGGACGCTGGTGGGTGTGAGCAAGTAGTCGCCCGCGCGGTTGTAGAACACCGGGATCGGAAGCCCCCAGGCCTTCTGGCGCGAGATGCACCAG
>JALHTV010000261.1 GCA_022866005.1 Phycisphaerae bacterium | reverse complement strand
GTATGACGTCAGCGGCGACAGCATCATCGGCTGGGCCGACAGCAACGACCTCATCCGCACGATGCTGGGCACCGAGTACGGCGACGCCAACCTCGACCTGCGGGTGGACCTCGACGACTACAACCTCTTGGCGGCCAACTTCGGGCTAACCGGGGGCTGGGCCAAGGGCGACTTCAACGGCGACAAGAAGGTCAACTTCGCCGACTATCAGATCCTCGAGGTCACCTTCGGTTTCGGCACCGGCGGCAGCCCCGCCCCGCCGCCCGTCCCCATCCCCGAACCGGCGACCGGGACGCTGCTGGGCCTAGGGGCGCTGGCGATGATCCGCCGCAGACGCTAACAGGTTCGCCGGGCCCCCACGAACACCCCGAAGGCCGCTCTATCGCGCCGCGGGCCTAACTCCGCCGAAGCAGCCGCTTCGGCTGCGAAGGCTGGATGCGCCGGGCTCCCCGACAGACCGACCTTCGACCTACCGACCTTTCTCCTTCGTCCCGCCCAGGCGCCGAAGGTGTTGAAGCACCTGCGGCGGCACCAGGGCCGAGACATCCCCACCCATCTGCGCGATCTGCTTGATGAGGCTGGAAGAGGTAAAGGCATACTGGGGGCTGGTCATGATGAAGACCGTCTCCACCCCGGCCACCTCACGGTTGGTCAGCGCGACCTGGAGTTCGAATTGGAGGTCGGAGGTGTTGCGGATACCCCGCAGGATGGCTGCGGCGTTGAGCTTTCGGGCGAAGTCCACCGTCAGCCCGGTGTAGGGTTCCACGCGGACGTTGCCCAGCTCGGCCACGACCTCCCGGAGGATCGCCACGCGCTGCTCGCGCGGCAGCAGGGAGGCCTTCTCGGGGTTCTCGCCCACGGCCACCACCACTTCGTCGAACAGCCGCGCCCCGCGTCGGATGACGTCCAGGTGTCCGTTGGTCACGGGATCGAAGGTCCCGGGGAAGATCGCCAGTCGCCTTGGGGTCTTGCTCATGGTGGCCGTCTGCCTTGGTGCTTGCCCGGACGGGGGAGTCGGTCCCGGCGGGGTCGTCCTACTCCTCCTCGTCGTCACCGGGGGGGCTGCCTTCCTCCTCCTCGGCGATCTTCCACTTGTCGGCCTCGCTGATGTCGTCCAGCTCGCGCTCCATCACTTTGAACATCTTTTCCTGCATCGGGGCGAGCTTGCGGTAGTACTCCAGCGTGGCCTGGTAGCTGCTGACCATCTGGTTGATCTTGACGAGCTGCCACTTTACCAGGCAGTCGGGCTCTTTGATGTTGGAGAACGGATCGCAGGCGAGGATGATCTCCCCGGTGGGCGAACGGCGGAAGAACTCGCAGTCGGTGCACTGAATCATGGGCCGGGCTCCTATGTCCGATCAAGCGGCCGTCCCGCTCGACGGGTTCCATCTTAACCACTCCCAGCCGCGATTCCAACAGCAAGCACCCGCCCCCCGCGCTGTGGCGGGGGAATTCCCTTGGTGGCGGACGGAGGTGCCTTATAATGGCGTGCGCCGGGGAGCTAGAAAGTCTCTCGCGCATGACGGTCAACATCTTGTGCATCGGCGACGTCGTGGGGCGTCCCGGGAGGGGTGTCCTCGCCGCTCGGTTGGGCGATCTGATTCGAGACAAGGCGGCAGACTTCGTGGTCTGCAACGCCGAGAACGCCGCCGGCGGCAGCGGCCTGACGGGCGCCATCTTCACCAAGCTCCTGGACTGGGGCGTGGACGCGGTCACCCTGGGCGACCACGCCTACCGCAAGAAGGAAATCGTCCCCCTGCTCTCCAGCAGCGACCGCATCGTCCGCCCGGCCAACCTCTCGGCCCTGGCGGCCGGGAGGCGATGGACGGTGCTGCCGACCAAGTCCCGCGCCGCCCGCGTGGCCGTCGCGTGCGTCCTGGGGCAGATGTACATGGGACAGAACGACTCGCCCTGGGCGGCCATCGACCAGGTGCTCACCGAGATCCCCGCCGACGTCAAGGTCCGCATCGTGGACTTCCACGCCGAGGCCTCCAGCGAGAAGAT
>JALHTV010000260.1 GCA_022866005.1 Phycisphaerae bacterium | reverse complement strand
TTCCGCGCGGCTTCGACCCGTCGGTGGTCGCGCTGGCCCGGCGGCACGGGGTGCGGATCGGCTCGATCAACCCCAACGTGTTCCAGGACCCCTGCTACAAGTACGGCTCGGTGACCAACCGCGACCTCGACGTGCGCCAGCGGGCACTGCGGCACATCCTGGACTCCATCAAGGTCGGGCGGCAGTGCCGCAGCAAGGTCCTGTCGCTGTGGTTTGCCGACGGCGCGAACTACCCCGGCCAGGCCGACATCGCTCAGCGCAAGGGTTGGGCGACGGCGGCGCTGCGCCGGGCCCACCGCGCCATGCCGGACACCATGACGATGCTCCTGGAGTACAAGCCCTTCGAGCCGGCGACGTACTTCACGGACTTCTTCGACTGGGGCAGCGCCTACATCTTCGCCAAGGCCGCCGGTGACCGGGCGAAGGTGCTGGTGGACCTGGGCCACCACCTGCCCGGGTGCAACATCGAGCAGATCGTCGCCTGGCTGATCGACGAGAGGATGCTCGGCGGGTTCCACTTCAACGACCGCAAGTACGCCGACGATGACCTGACCGTCGGGTCCATCGACCCCTACCAGGCGTTCCGCATCTTCAACGAGATCTTCGCCGCCGAGTGGCGCAGCGGGCGGGACCTGAGCATCGCCTACATGATCGACCAGTCGCACAACATCAAGCCGAAGGTCCTGGCGATGATCCAGACGGTCGTGACGATTCAGGCCTTGGCCGCCAAGGCCCTGTGCGTGGACCGCCGCGCGCTCGCGGCGGCGCAGAATCGCGAGGACACGGTCGCCAGCGAGGAGATCCTGCGCGGGGCCTTCTTCACCGACGTCGAGCCGCTCCTGCGAGAGGTCCGCAAGAAGCTGTCCTGTCCGGCCGACCCGGTGGCCGCCTACCGCGCCTCGGGCTACGAGGCCCAGGCCGCCAAGGCCCGCACCGCCAAGCGCAAGGCCTTGGGCGTCGCGGCTGAGTCCAGCTACGCCTAAGCCGATGCCGCCCGCGGACGGTGAGCTTGTCGAACCGCCGCAAAACACCAAAGCCAGGACCACCTTGAGCGACCAGCCCATCCTGATCGACGGGTCATGGGGTGAAGGCGGTGGGCAGATTCTGCGCACGAGCCTGGCCTTGGCGGGCGCGACGGGGCAGAGTGTCCGCGTCACGGGCATCCGCTCCGGTCGGCCCAAGCCGGGCTTGCGTCCCCAGCACCTGGCCGCGGTGCAGGCGGCGGTGGCCGTCTGCGACGGGCAGGTCCGCGGCGACCGCATCGGATCGCAGGAGCTGACGTTCGTCCCCGGCCGGCCGCAGTCGGGCCGATTCCACTTCGACATCGGCACCGCCGGCTCGACCGTGCTGGTCGCCCAGACGATCCTCCCGGTGCTCCTGGCGGCCGAGGGGCGCAGCGAGATCACCATCACCGGCGGCACGCACAACCCGCTGGCCCCCTGCTTTGAGTACCTGCGGGACGTGTTCGCCGTGCTCGCCAGCGCCGCCAACGTCCAGGCCTACTTCGAACTGACCCGGGCCGGCTTCTACCCCACCGGCGGCGGGTGCCTGCACATGGCCGTCCAGGGCCTGGGCTCGACCGAGATGATCTCGCCGGTGCAGTTCGTCTCCCGCGGCGAGCTGAAGCACATTGACGGCGTCTCCGCCGCCAGCGCCTGCCTGCCCGCCCACGTCATCGAGCGCCAGACCCGCCAGGCGATTGCCCTGCTGGCCGCCGCGGGGCACCGCGCGACCCTCGAAGAGGCGGCCTTCCCCGACGCCGGCCCCGGGACGGTGGTCTTCCTGCGGGCCGTGTTCACCCGGACGGTCGCGGGGTTCTTCGCCCTGGGGGCACTGGGCAAGCCGGCCGAGAGGGTCGCCACCGAGGCGGCCGAGGCGCTGCTGGCGTTTGTGGATTCCTCCGGCGCGATCGATCCCTTCGCGGCCGATCAGCTCCTGACCCTGGCGGCCTTGGCGTCGGGCCCCAGCCGGCTCGCTACGCAGAAGATCACCGACCACCTGCTGACCAACGCCGAGGTGATCCGCCGCTTGACGGGGCGAACGGTGACGATCGCCGGAGAGGTCGGCGACAGCGGCATGGTGACGGTCGAGGCGATCTGAGTTGGCAAAGCCCCCTGCTGGCGCCGCCCGTGGGATGGCCGGCTAGGCGCTTTCCTTCTTGGCCTTGTGCGCGGCGAACAGCGTTCGCGGCCCGGCGCCGGTGACCATGTCGGCGGTAATCTGGTAGGTGGCGCCTTCTTCTCGCTGCTCGGGCAGCTCGTACATCAAATCGAGCATGATCTCCTCGACCACCGCCCGCAGCGCCCGGGCGCCCACGTCCCGCTCCATGGCCTTGCGGGCGACGGCGCGCAGGGCTTCATCGGTGAACTCCAGGTTGCAGTGCTCCATGCGGAATAACTGCTGGTACTGCTTGATCAGGGCGTTGCGCGGTTCGGTGAGGATCTGGACCATGGCCTCTTCGTCCAGCGGTCCCAGGACCGTCACGCACGGCAGGCGCCCCACCAACTCGGGGATCATGCCGAAGTGCACCAGGTCTTCCGGCTGGATCTTCTCGAGGATGGTGGTGTGCTCGGCGGCCGTCTCGGCGCGGCTGGTCTCGGAGGCAAAGCCGATGATCTGCTTCCCCAGGCGGCGCTGGATGATCTCCTCCAGCCCGTTGAACGTCCCCCCGCACAGGAACAGGATGTGCGTGGTGTCCATCTGGATGTATTGCTGCTCGGGGTGCTTTCTCCCGCCTTGGGGCGGGATGTTGGCCACGGTGCCCTCGAGCATCTTCAGCAGCGCCTGCTGCACGCCCTCGCCGCTGACGTCGCGGGTGATGGAGACGTTCTGGGAGGTCTTGCCGATCTTGTCGATCTCGTCGATGTAGATGATGCCGCGCTGGGCGGCCTCCAGGTCATAGTCGGCCGCCTGGAGCAGCTTCAGCAGAATGTTCTCGACGTCTTCCCCCACGTACCCAGCCTCGGTGAGCGTGGTGGCGTCCCCGATGGCGAACGGCACGTTCAGCACCCGCGCCAGCGTCCGCGCCAGCAGCGTCTTGCCCGAGCCAGTCGGCCCGATCAGCAGCACGTTGGACTTGTCGATCTCGACGCTCTCGCCTTGCTCCCCGTCGGCGTGGGTGAGGCGCTTGTAGTGGTTGTGCACGGCCACCGACATCACGCGCTTGGCGTGCTCCTGGCCGATGACGTACTGATCGAGGAACTCCTTGATCTGCCGGGGCGTGGGGATGGCCGTGAACATCGGCCCGGTGCGCGGGGCGCGGCGCTGTTCCTGGCGGACAATGTTGTGGCACAGCTCCACGCAGTTGGAGCAGATGAACACACCGTTGGGACCTTCCACGATCGGTCCGGCGTCGTCGCTGCTGCGCCCGCAGAAGCTGCACACCCCCGGTGGGCGGCGCCGGCCGCCATCGCCCTTGCTGGTCTTGGGCCCGTTCGTCGGAGAAGGCATTTCGAATTCCTAAAACGCGCCTGGGTGGGGGTTATCCATTCCTGCCAGCGTTTCCATCGTCACCCGCTGGGGGGGAACTTGAGCCGCTCGGCGGCGCACGGCCCACGGTCGGCAGCCCCAGGGCCTGACGGCGCAGGCGCTGGAACTCCTCATCGCTGATCAGGCCGCGGCGGTGCAAGGCCTCCACGCGCTCGATGCTGAACCCGCCGCCTCTCGCTTCGCTGCGTCGCTGGGAGGAGGCCAGCCATCGCCTGCGCCCCAGTTCCAGTGCGCTGCCCACCAGCACCAGCACGGCCATCAGCACCAGGCCCCAGACGATCACCGAGGCCGCAGGAGTCAGTGCCGCCACCATCACAGGCCCATGGCCCACCATTCATTATATTCTAGCCTGCCGGCGCATCCCAGTCCAGCATCGCCGCCGGGAGGCACGGGGGGCGTGTCTTGCCCCGCAGCGCCGGGAACGCTAGGGTGGGACGGGATGGCCGACCGGGAGATCACGTTTCTGTGCGACGCGATGCTGGGGGGCCTGGCCCGCTGGCTTCGGGCCGCGGGCTACGACGCCGAGTTCACCTACGGCATCGACGACCGCCAACTGCTGCACCGGGCGACGGAGAGCGGACGGATGATCCTCAGCAGCGAC
>JALHTV010000033.1 GCA_022866005.1 Phycisphaerae bacterium | reverse complement strand
CCGCGACAGCAGCCGGCCGGTCGCACCGCTGAGCAAGCCCCCCGGTGCGATCGAGATCGACACCTCGCAGATGGACATCGCGGCGATGACGGCCACGTTGCTCGCGGCCGTGGAGGCCCGGCGATGACCCGCCTGGCCAGCTACCCCAACGCCCTGCTGAGCGGCTGGCGGCTGTCGGGCGGGGCGGTGCAGCAGCCCAACCTGTGGTACCGGTTCATGCGCCGGGTCTTCCAGGTGACGATGGTGGCGCTCTGGAAGATCCGCGTCTTCAACCGGCACTTCGAGCCCCCCTGCGGCGGGGCGGTCTACATCTCCAACCACCAAAGCTTCCTGGACCCGATGCTGTCCAGCCTGGCGTTGCGCCGGCCGATGAACTACATGGCGCGGGACACGCTGTTCCGGTTTCCGATCTTCAAGCAGGGGATCGAGTCGCTCAACGCCTTCCCCGTTCGCCGCGGCACGGCGGACCTGACCGCGCTGAAAGAGGCCATGCGCCGGCTCAAGGCCGGGGCGCAGGTGGTCGTGTTCGCCGAGGGCACGCGGACCTCCGACGCGCGGATCGGGCCGATGTTGCCGGGGGTGGCCATCCTCGCCCAGCGGGCGGCCGCCTGGACCGTGCCCGTGCTGATCGACGGCGCCTTTGAGGCCTGGCCGCGGACTTCCTCCCTGCCCCTGCCCGGCAGCATCGTCGTGCAATACGGCCGGCCCATCTCGCAGGAACAGGCCCGGGCGATGACGGCGGAGGAGCTCGTCGAGTCGGTCCGCAGGCGCCTCATCGAGATCCAGACCGACGTCCGCCGCCGCGTCGGCCGGCCCGCGCTTCGCTACGACTGACCCGCGGGGCTCCCCTGCCCCGGCCACCAGGGCTGGCAGTGCGAGGCGAAGTGCTTCAGGGCGGCGCTCTTGATGACGATCGTCTGAGGCCGCAGGACCGTCGCGTAGGCCTGGAGCAGCGCGATCGCATCCAGAAGCGACCGGTAGCCCGACAGGCCGGACATGTCGATGTAGACCTTCGTGAAGCTCTCCCCCAGGCGCAGGGCGGCCAGCACGTCGAAGCCGTCCAGCACCTCGAAGCGAATCTCCGGATGCCTCTGCCGCGCGCGGGCGATGCAGTCGGGGCTGACGTCGGTGCCCACGACGAGCTTGCATCGCGGGGCGATCAGCACGGTGGTGGTCCCCCACTCGCAGCCGATCTCCAGCACCACGTTGTCGGCCTGGACGTGGAAGGGGATCGTCGCGCGGTACTCCTTGACGTCCCGCGTGGCGACGAACCGGGTCGCGAGTCTTAACTGCTTCTCGTTCATGGCTCCGGGGCGCCGGCCGCTCAGCGCAGGTGCATCTTGACCAGGTTGCGGTAGCTCGTGGCCAGGCAGTCGAACGGATCGGCCTCGTAGCTGCTGTCCTGCTCGACCAGGTAGTGTTCCACCCCCCCGGCCCGGGCGGCCTCGAGGATGGCGGGCCAGTTCAGGTTCCCCTCACCGACCGGGGCGAAGCGAACCTCCGTGTTGGGCGCGACGACCATGTCCTTCAGGTGCAGCAGCGGCTGGCGACCGGCCATCTTGCGAACCCACAAGGCCGGGTCCCCTCCACCGGCCTGAATCCAGTAGGTGTCGAGCTCGGCCTTGAGGTGCGCGGGCGGGGCCTTGGCGTAGAGGGCGTCCAGCCAGGTCTTGTCCCCCACCCGCATCAGCTCCTTGTGGTGGTTGTGATACGAGAAGTCCATCCCCGCGGCGGCGAGCTTCTCGGCTACGGGGGCGAGCTCCTGGCAGAACTTCTCCAGGCCGCCCTCGGCGTAATAGGCCCCGGGCAGCGAACCCACGGCGGTATGGCGGCACTTCCACAGGCGGTGGCGATCGATCAGGCGGTCGGTGTCCTCCAGAAACTCCTGCCAGGAGCAGTGCGTGGCCACCACCGCGAGTCCTGCGTCCTGGACGGCCTTGGCGATGTCCTTGGGGTCGATCGGCCCGTGGCCGGACAGCTGCACCGTCGTGTAGCCGATGGCCTTGATCTTCTTCACCGTCGCGACAAAGCCCTCCAGGGTCTTGCAGAAGTCTCGGACGGAGTAGAGCTGCGCCCCCAGCACGCCTTGGGCCATGTCAGTCGCCTTTCTGTTGTTCTTCGAGCCGGTCCAGGAGCTTGCCCTCCTGCATCCGTTGCCCCACCCAGCACCCGAACATGGCTCCACCGCACCCGGCGGTCAGCCAGTCCACGGGCAATACCCGGGCGTGAAGCGGGACAGCCGCCCAGGCCTCCGGGCGCGGCCCGTACGACGCCACCGACGCCAGCGCATACAGCACCAGGGCGGCGACCACCGGGGCCAGCAGATAGGCCTCCACGTGCGGGGCCGGCAGCAGACGCTGGGCCAGCCACGCGGCCACGGCGAACGAGGCCAGCAACGCAAAGAGCACCTGCCCCCGCCGGGAGGATTGCAACAGCACCGTCAACACGGCCAGCCCCACCGCCAGGGCCAAGGCGGCACTGGCCAGCGATCGTCCCCACGGGCTTAGGCT
>JALHTV010000259.1 GCA_022866005.1 Phycisphaerae bacterium | reverse complement strand
GAATCGCCACGAACAGCTCGCCCGGCTTGGCGGTGCGCGTGTCGGTGGTGATGGCCGTGACCTTAACCCGCGGCAGAGACTTCGTGCCCCGGACCCACTGCCCGCCGGCAGACGTGCGGATTTGGCTTAGACCCAGCGGCCTCATGCCCGCCCCTCCCGCCCCTCGACAGGCTTGGCGCGGCCTGTCCTCGACCCTGAGTGCTCGGACCGAAGGGAGTTCGTCGAAGGCCGCTGCCGCATGCACTCGGCGGCGGCCTCGGCATCGTCGAAGTGGATCCGCCGGTCACCGATGATCTGGTAGGTCTCGTGGCCCTTGCCGGCGATCAGGACGATGTCGCCGGCCCGCGCTTCGCCGATGGCCTGAGCGATGGCTGCGCGGCGGTCGACCTGCACGGCGGTCCTGGCCCAGCCGGCTTCGTCCAGACCGGCGAGGATCTCGTCGATGATGGTCTGCGGGTCTTCGCTGCGCGGGTTGTCGGAGGTGACCACGACGCGGTCGGCCAGCCGCGCCGCCACGGCAGCCATCCGCGGGCGCTTGGTGCGGTCGCGATCCCCGCCGCAGCCGAACACGAGGATCAGCCGCCCGGACGCCAGCGGACGAATGGCGCCCAGGGCCTTCTCCAAGGCGTCATCGGTGTGGGCGTAGTCGACGAACACCTGGTAGTCGGCCGCAATGGGCACGCGCTGAAGCCGACCGGGCACGATGGCGACCCCCTCCAGGGCCCGCGCGATGGTGGGCAGGTCGATGCCCAGCGCCATTCCCACACCCGCCGCGGCCAGGCAGTTGTAGACGTTGTGCCGGCCGATCAGCGCCGTGGCCACCGGGGCCTGGTGCAAGCCGGCGATCAGCGCGAACCGCGTGCCGGCGGCGTCGATCCGCTCGATCCGGGCATAGACGTCGGCTGCGGCGCTCAGCCCGTACCAGGAGACCTTGGCCCGCGTGGAGGAGGCCAGCTGCCGCCCGGTGGCGGCGTCCTGGTTGAGGACGGCCGTCGCTCGCAGGTCCAGCGTCTCAAACAGCAATCGCTTGGCCCGCAGGTACTCCTCCATCGTCGTGTGATAGTCCAGGTGATCGCCGGTGAAGTTGGTGAACACGCCCACGCGGAAGTCCAGCCCCGCGATGCGGCGCTGGTCCAGCGCGTGGGAGGAGACCTCCATGACCAGGTGGGTGTTCCCGGCCTGGACCATCTCGGCCATCATGTCGGCCAGCCCGATGGGGCCGGGGGTGGTATTGCCCGCCGGGGCGGAGCGCACACCCGTCTCGTAAGAGATCGTCCCCAGCAGCCCGGCCGGGCAGCCCGCCCCCGCCAGCACCGCGCGGACCAGGTGGGCCACCGTGCTCTTGCCCTTGGTGCCCGTGACGCCGACGACGGTCAACCGCCGCGCGGGCCAGCCGCGCAGGGCCTGGGCCAACGCGGCGACCGCCTGGCGGGTGTCGTCCACCACCGCGCAGGGCAGGTGCTTCGGTACGGCGGCGGGGTCTTCGCAGACCACCGCCGAGCACCCGGCCGCGGCGGCCTGGGCGATGTAGCGGTGGCCGTCGTCGTCCGGCCCGCGCACCGCCACGAAGCAAGAACCTCCCCCCACCCGGCGGGAGTCCGCCACGACGGCCTGAACCTCCGCGTCGGCCCGCCGCATCCGGGGGGCGATCTCCGCAGCCTCCAAGAGCTTGGGGAGTAACATGGGCTCCAACGTCCAACGGCAGTACCCGCCGTTCCTTGGGCGTCAATTGTCAGTGGACAGTCGCCGATTGTCCACTGGCACCTGACGGGCAAAACCGGACTCCCCGCGCTGCGTCAATCCTGCCCGGCCCCTTGCGCCAGCAACCGGCCCGAGACGGCCTGCCCGGCGGCGACGCTGGACCGCTCGGCCGGCTGGTCGGGCGGGACGTTCAGGTAGGCCAGCGTGCGCTCGAGCACCTGCCGCACGTACGGCGCCGCCACGGTCGAGCCATAGTGCCCCAGGGATTCATCCGGCCAGTAGATCGAGATCAGGCACAGCACCTCGGGCCTTCCGGCGGGCGCCCCACCGACGAACGAACCCACGAACGCCCCGTCCACGTACTTGCCGTGCTGGGCGATCTGCCCGGTGCCCGTCTTGCCGAAGCTGCTCCACTGCTCCATCCGGCAGGCTTTGCCCGTGCCGCGCAGCACCACCTCCCGAAGCACCGCCAGGCTCTGCTGGGCGGCGGCCTCGCTGAGCACGCGGCGGACGACCTGCTTCTGGCTTCCCCAGACCATCCGCCCGTGGGCGTCGCGCACGCAGTCCACCACCCGCGGCCGAAGCAGCCAGCCGCCGTTGGAGATGGCCGCAAAGGCCATCGTCAACTGAAGCGACGTGAGGGAGATCTCCTGGCCGAAGGGCACGCGGCGGGTGCTGTAGCCGTCCCACTTGGCGAGGTCGCGGAGGATGCCGCCGCTCTCCCCGGGCAGCTCGACGCCGGTGGGGTGCCCGAAGCCGAACCGCTGAGCGACGGCGTACATCGCCGGGTTGCCCAGCGCCTCGCCGACCTTGGCCATGCCGATGTTGCTGGAATACACCACCACGTCGGTCAGCGGCATCGTGCCGTAGCTGGCCCCGTGGTCGGTGATTTGCCCGCCGCGCGACGTGACGTACAGGCCGTTCTCGCAGAAGATGCGTGTGTCGTAGGTCATCACGCCGGCGTCCACGGCGGCCGCGGCGAAGATGGGCTTGAGCGCGCTGCCCGGCTCGTACGGCACGCACAGGGCCTTGTTGGTGACCAGGTCCTGCGGGTACCGGGTGTACTCGTTGGGATTGAAGCTGGGCACGGAGCACATGGCCAGGATCTGCCCGCTGCGCGGATCGACCACGATGCCCACCCCCCACTGCGCGCGGAACTTCTCCACCGACGCCCCGACGGCCTCTTCCAGGAAGCTCTGGATACCCGTGTCGATGGACAGGAACACGTGACGGCCGTCGCGCGGCGGGGTGCACTCCCTCGGCACCGGCCAGATGGCCCGGCGGGAGGCATCGGCCAGGACGACCCGCTGACCGTCCGCCGCGGCCAGGTGCTTGCGGTCCCAGGCCTGCTCCAGACCCGCCCCGGCCTGGCCGTCGCGGCGGCGGTAGCCCACGACCGTCGCAGCCAGCGCCCCGTTGGGATAGTCCCGCCGCCATTCGTAGTCCACCCCCACGGCTCGCAGGCGCAGGGCCTCCACGGCCTGGATCTCCTGCTCGCTGAGATCGTGCTTGAGGATCACGAACCGCTCGTCCCGCCGGGCAAGCAAAAGCCCCAGGACCTCCCCGGGGGTCAGGCCGATCGCGGGGGCGACCTTGGCGGCCAAGGCCTCAAGCCGGCCGTCGTCCTCCACGATCCCCGGATCAGCGTAGCAGAAGGGAACCTGCTTGCTGCCGGCCAGGAGCACGTAGCGGTGCCGGGCGCGGGCGAAGATGTTGCCCGGCCGGCCAGGCAGCTTGAGCACCAGACGGTGCTGCCGCCAGGCCATCCGACCGGCCGTGCCGTCGTCGGCCTCCAGGAGCCGGGCCAGCCGCCACAGCAGGCCCAGCAGGACCACCGCCAGCAAGGCGAACATCACGTCATATCGCCGTGTGCCATTGCGCTGCGTCATCGTTCACAGACTCGCAGGCAGACTCTCCCTCCCATGGGGGAGAAGCTGGAATCCGAAACAAACAACAACAGGCAGGCGGCCCGGATTGGGGTCCCCCCCATGTCTGGCCGCCGCACTTTTGCCGTTTGCCTTGTCGACAATTGTCTCGGATTTCGAGATTCGGATTTCCTTCCCCGTGTGCCCTGCGCAGGCCGCACGGACCGCCTATGGGTGCCGGATCCGGGGCGGTCGCTGCGGGGCGCCCAAAGGCGCGTTCATGGCCGAGCGGTCCTGCTTCACCAGGTCCAAACACATCTCCTCCGACCGTCGCCGCACCTCCGCCGGAGCCGCCAGGTAGCTGAGGGTGATCTGCTGGTCCCACAGCAGCCGCCGCAGCTTCACCTGCTCCAGTTGCAGACGCTGGGCATCGTGCCGCGCGATCAGCTCCGCCCGGCGGAGGTGCACCAGCCCCACCGCCACCACAGCGAGCGCCAGAATCAACATTGCGATCCGCACAGACCAGGAAGCTCCTGCTAGCCGGGGATCACCAGTTCCGCCCCCACCGGCAGGCGGTCGGGATCGGACAGCTTGGACTGGTTGGCGCTGAAGATGCTCATGACCGCCGCCCGGGAGCCGTCGTTCAACGTCTCGCGGGCGATCTTCGTCAGCGTGTCCCCGCGCTGGATCACGTACACGGTGCGTGGGCCAGGCTGCTGCGGTGAATCTCCCGCGGCCGAGGCCAGGACGTCGGCCAACTGGCCCAGCTCCACCTCCTGCACGTTCGGCGAGCCCGCAGCGACGGCTCGCACCGCGCCCATCGGGGCAGGAATCACCAGCACCTGCCCCACCCTGATCAGCGACGGGTCGGTGATCCTGTCGCAGTTGGCTTCGAGGATCCGCTTGTAGCCGTCCCGCGGGTCGTCCCCGTAGACCTTGCGGGCGATCTTGACCAGCGAGTCGCCCGGCTGGACGACGTAGGTGCGGGCCGGGGTCGCCGCAGCCGCGGGAGCCGGGGAGACGACCGGCACCGCAGCGGGCGGCGGCGCCTCAAGCTCGGCAGCGATGGTGATCCTCGGTGAACCCTGCGCGATCAGGGCAGCCGGCCCGCCGGCGGCAGGTGACGGGGTGTCACCGCCGCTGTGGACGACGGCGACGACCTCCGCTGCCGGTGGCTCGGCAGGGGTGCCGGCCTGGGCGGGTGCATCTTGGCCGGCGGCCATCAGCGCCGCGGCCGGCGCGCCCACGCGCGGAGGGAGGTCCTGCGCGTGCACGACCGCCGGCGAGATGTCCTCCGCCGGTGCCAGGGCCAACTCGGCGGAGTCGTTCAGCGACGCCGGTTCCGTCCCCGGTCTGCCGCTGCCCGTCAGCTCCGTCAGGACCAGCCCGAATGTGATGATGAACCCCAGCCCGACCAGCAGACCAATCCGTGTCTCGCGTGTCATGATCTTGGGCTCCGTCCAAAGTGCAGCCCGCCGCGTTAGGCGGCGTGTTCCATCTCGAGGCCCCGGAGTTTCGCCGAGCGGCTCCGGGGGTTTTCCGAAGTCTCGTCATCCGAGGGGGTTATAGGTTTTTTCGTCAGCAGTTTCGCGCGGCCGGCCTTGGCGAGGGCAGCAAAGGCCTGCTTCACGCGTCGGTCTTCCAGCGAGTGAAAACTGATAATCGCCGCGCGCCCGCCGCCGCTCAGCACGGTCGGCATCGCCGCGAGCAACGCGTCCAGCCGGTCCAGTTCCTCGTTCACCGCGATCCGCAACGCCTGGAACGTCCGCGTGGCCGGGTGCACGCCGCGCCGGCTGCGGCGGGCAGGCGCCGGATAGGCCGCCGCGACCACGGCCGCCAGGTCCGTCGTGCGCTCGATCCGCCCGCGGCGGCGGCGCTGCACGATCGCGCGGGCGATCCGCCGACTGTAGCGCTCCTCGCCGTAGCGGTAGATGAGCTCAGCCAGCGCCGCCTCGTCCAGGTCGTTCACCAGATCGGCCGCCGTGCGTCCGGCGGAGCGGTCCAGGCGCATGTCCAGCGGGCCGTCGGCCGCGAAGCTCAGCCCGCGGCTCGGATCGTCAAGCTGACTGCTCGCCACGCCCAGGTCGGCCAGGAGCGCATCCGCCGACGAGACGCCCGCGGCGGCAAGCACGTCGGGGAGGTCGGCGAAGTTGGCGCGGAAGAGGCGGAACCGCGGCGCGAATCGCTGGAGGCGGTCCCTGGCGGCTAGGAGGTTGCTCTCGTCGACGTCGATGCCAACCAGTTGTGCCTGCTCGCAGGCTGCCGCAAGCAACGCCTCGGCGTGTCCGCCCAGCCCCACGGTGCAGTCCACAAAAAGTTTCCGTGATTGAGGCTCCAGCAGCGCGACCACGTCTCGAACTAGTACCGGCCTGTGGGCGGCGGGGCCTTCCATGACCGATCCGACCAACCTCAGACCGCCGCGCGGTCGCGCTGCAGAGCCGAACGCGCCACCGAGGACAGACTCACCCGGGCGTACTCATCCCCCAGTGCCTGAACGCGCGCAAGGCGCTGAGCCAAGTCCAGCAGGCGCCGCCGGTCTCCATCGCCCAAGGCCGATGGCTTGGCCAGCGCGCGCCGCAGTTCCGCAAGACCGATCGGGCCGCATCCATGCTGCCCGCCGGTCTCGCATGAGGCTGTCTGGGGGATGAGCATCGCCGAGACTCCTTTCCGGGTGAACTGTCCGTATCCGCCGCCGGTCCCACTGGACCGCCGGCGGGATATAGTCACTCCTGCCTGGGCGGGCGCAGGCCGGTCTCACGCCGGGCATGCTCCGCCGCTTCGTCAAGCACCTGGCCATAGCTGGGCAGCGACTCCTGCACGTGCCGCTCCCACTCGTCGGTAGGCCAAATCTCGATGTGGTCGAACACGCCCACCAGCGTCACCCGGTCGCCAATCACCGCCCGCTGCATGGACTTCTCGGGCAGCACCACGCGCCCCTGCGCGTCGGCCTTCAGCGCCCGGGCCATCGCGAACAGCAAGTCGATCTTCCGCGTCGAGCGGTCCGGAAGCGGCGACCGCCGCATCGTCGCGAGCAATCGACGGTAGTACTCGTCGGGGTACAGCCACAGATGACGGTCCGGACCGAGCACCAGAATGAAGCCCCTGCCATCGGTCCGAGGATCCATCAGCTCCCGAAGCGCCGCGCTGATCGCCAGCCTGTGCTTGGCGTCAATCGCGGACTCAAACTCCCCAATCAGCAGCGCCATAGGCCGAGGTCCTCTTCACCACTAGATGGGATTGACAGGGACGATAGGCCACCAACAGGGATACGGCAAGAGAAAAGTCAGGAAGATCTTCTGCGCATGGGCGTTAGGCGAATGCGAACAGATGGCGAACGCACGCAAGGAATTGGGCCGTCTGGAGCGACTAACCCACAATTCCTAGCTGACGCGGACTGGCAGAAAAAAAACTTCTTCTCGCCGGGATGGACTTGTCAAAGAGCCTGCCCGGCCCCGGCCAGACCAAGGGGGACCGGGAACTTATCGACAGGGGCCGGCGCGCAACGTTAGGAAATGCCCCCACCAGGCCGGGGCGCGGTCAGCGGCCAACCAGGTCGCCCGCGACGTCCAGGTACAGGCGCTCATGGGCCGCGACCATGGCCGACAGAGGATACTCGCGCACGATCCGCTCGCGCCCGGCCTGGCCCATCGCGCGGCGGGCGGCGGCATCGGCGGACAGTCGCACGATCGTCTCCGCCAGCGCCACCCCATCAGCCCGCTCGACGAGCAGCCCCGTCCGGCCGTCCAGCACCAGGTCCCGCAGCCCGGGCACGTCGCTGCCGATCACGGCCAGGCCGCACGCCATCGCCTCGGCAGCCGCCAGCGCGAAGCCCTCCCACCGGCTGGGCACGACCAGCAGGTCCGCGGCGCTGAGCACCGCGCAGACCTCGTCCACGTGGCCCAGGTAGCGGCATCGCGACCCGCCCTCACCGTGCGCGACGAAGTTCTCCACCACCCGCCGCTGCGGGCCGTCCCCGGCAATCACCAGGTCCACCGGCGTGCCGCGTGCGGCCAGGTGGCTGACGGCCGACAGCAGCACGTCGATACCCTTCTCGTGGTCCAGGCGGCCGACGTAGGCCAAGAGCACCTGATCGTCGCCTTGCGGCAGCCCCCACTGCTGTCGCAGGCGTCGCCGCGCCTCGGCGTCATGCGCGAAGGCATCGGCATCGATACCGTTGGGGATGACCGCGTACCGCCACGCCGGCAACCCCGCCCGCCGAGCGTGCAGCCTCTGCACCGAGGGTGAGACGCAGATGATGCGATCGCACGCGCCCGCGAGCAGCCGCGCCATCGCGAACTGCCACGGCCGGAACCGCCCCTCGGCCGTGTGCACCGTGTGAACCAGATGCGGCACGGCCGCCAGCGAAGCCGCCACGCGCCCCACCAGGTCGGCGTGGAACAGGTGCGTGTGCAGCAGGTCCACTCGCCCGCGGAGCAGCTCCACCAGGAGCGCCAACTTGCTCACGTCCCACCGCCCGCGAACCCCCAGCACGGTGACCGGCACCCCGGCCGCTGCGAGCCAATCCGCCACGGCCCCGCCGCGCAGGGCGGCCACCTGCACGTCAAAACGCGAGCGGTCCACCCGCCGGGCGAGCTCATACACGCACCGCTCTGCCCCGGCCGGGCCCAGCTCCGTGATCAGATGACAAACCCGCAGCCGCCTCATGCCCCCCATCTCCCCGACGGAGCCTGCCTTGTCAATTGCCGACTGGCGATTCCCCGTTGCCGCCCCACGCCGCAGGGCCCGCCAGCTAGCCTTTGCTCTGCGCCTCGATGAGCTGGGCCAGCTTGTCGTTCATCTCCCGCAACGTGGCCAGGATCCTCTGCTGCCCGACTGCCCGGGACTGCAACACCATCAAGATCGTTGAGAGCACCGCGAGCACCAAGAGCGCGTAGAACATGATCCCGGTACTCAGGTACACCGCGGCCCGAACCTCCTGGGAGACAGGCCACAGGGAGCTGCTCCAGGCGGTTCCCAGGAGCAGCGCGGCTAGGACCCAGTAGGTGATCGTGGCGGCCTTGCGGCGCCGAAGCTTCCGCTCCTCTCGCGCGATGCCCTCCAGCAGGCGGCGAACCTCCGCGTCGCCGTTGGGGGCCGGTTCAGCCACAGCCACGGGGGGATTGTTCGTTTGATCTATCATGGTCCATTCGCTCCATAATCGCCTTCAGACTCCGCTTGGCAAAGTGAAGCCGCGACTTCACCGTGCCCACGTTGCAAACTACCGCCTCGGCAATGCGATGGTACGGCATGTTCTGGAAGAACCGCAGGACCAGGACCTGCCGATGCTCGGCGCCCAACCCGTCTAAGGCTACCTGGACCTGCGCCACGTGTTCAGCCAGGTCGACCGGGTCGTCCCCGGCGCCGCAGCCCGGGGGGCGCACCCAGGGCGGCAGCCGCCGCAGCGCCTTGCGAAGGGCCTGGTAGCACTTCTTCCGCGCCAAGCCATACAACCAGGCCGGAAAGGCGCCCGGGACCTTCAAGGTGCCGATCTTGCGCCAGGCCGTCAGCCAAATGTCCTGAAGCACGTCGTCTGTCTCCGCCGCCGGCAGCACGATGCGCCGCACGAACCCGCCCAGCGGGCCGCGATAGCGCTCCCACAACTGGACAAAGGCCAACTTGTCGCCCAGTTGGCTGCGCAGCACCAGCATTGCGATTCGAAGCTGATCGTGGTGGCTCTCGACCATACGGCATACTATACGTCCACCTCGCGGCCGAAAGGTTCACCGGAACTGATCCAGCGGGGCCAAAAGAAAGGCAGGCCTGGCGGGGGGGGACCAGACCTGCTTTCTTTGTTTAGACTGGCTAGGGGGAGAGCCAATCTAAGTGAATCATACACATGAGACCCGAAGTCTGTCAATACCTGTTTTTGCCTGTTTTTTGGAGTTTTCCAAGGGCTTGGCGCTGCGGGAAATAGGGCAGCTAACCCTTTTCGAGGGCAGGAATTGGCGTTGGCGACCTGGCCCCGCCTGGCCGCTTTGGGTTGGCGCTGGGGGAACCAGATTTCCCGTTGCCGGGTCAAATGCCATGCGGAGGAGGCGCAGTGAACTGGTCCGCCGAGGACCGACCATCGGCGAATGGCCGTCGGCTATATGTCTCACCGTCCAGCGACAAACACTGCGTACACCACAGCCGCGACGAGGATGCGATAGACCCCGAACGGCATCAGGCCGTGTCGGGTGTGCCACTTCACAAAGCCGCGCACCGCGACCGCCGCCACGATGCCGCTGACAACCAGCCCGATGATCAGTCCTCCCGCACCAGCCGAGGCCGCCAGCTCCGCGCGGCTGGTGATGCCCTCATACAGCGTGGCCGCGCCCAGCGTCGGCAGGGCGAGCAGGAAGCTAAATTCCGCCGCCGCCATGCGGTCCAGCCCCACGGCCAAGGCCGCCAGGATCGTCACCATGCTGCGCGATGTCCCGGGCCACAGGGCCAGGCACTGAACCAGCCCGATGACCACGGCCTGGCGGAAGGTCATCGTGTCGATCGCCGTGCCCGCGGCCTCACCGCGGCGGTAGCGCAGCAGCCATTCGACCGCGATCATCGCCACCCCGCCGACGGCCAGGGCAGCAGCCACCGCCGCCGGACCGAAGAGGCGCTCCTTGATCGGCTCGTGCAGCAGCAGCCCCACCACCGCCGCGGGTACGAACGCCACGGCCAGCAGCCCCACCAGGCGCAGGCCCTGGGCGCTGCGCCCGACCAGGCCCGCGAGCATCTGTCCCACGCGGGCCCGGTACAGCCCCACCACCGCCAGGATCGCGCCGAGCTGGATGACGATCTCGAAGGCCTCGACGGCGCTGGGCTCACCGGGCCTGCCCAGGCCCATCGCGTGACTGGCCAGGATCAGGTGGCCGGTGGAGCTGACCGGCAGGTATTCGGTGAGTCCCTCCACCACGCCCAGCACGAGGGCTTGGACCTCGGAGATTCTTTCCGCGGCGGCGGGCGCGGTGGCCGGGACCGTCGAGGCGATGTCGGCGAGCATCGGCGAGCCAAGCACAGGCAGGCACAGGGCCCCCAGCAGCGGCACCCAAGAGCTAGCACGACGCCGTAGACCGTTCATGCGCGCAGCCCCACTCGCAGGATCAGTTGGCACAGGACGTTGGCATAGACGCCGGCGACCACGTCGTCCAGCAGCACGCCCCAGCCGAAGGGCAGCCGCTCCAGGCGTCGGCCGGGCGGGGGCTTGATGATATCCATCGCGCGGAAGGCCAGGAACGCCACCGCCGGCGGCAGGACCAGCGACCCACCGGCCCAGAGCGGCAGGCCCACCAGCGTCACGGCCTGGCCCGCGTATTCATCGATCACGCAGCGGCGGCTGTCCTTCTTGCCGAAGGCGCGCTCGGCGAACTGCCCCAGCACCACGCACGCCAGCCCCGACAGCACCGCCAGGGCAACCATGGCCGCCGCGACGAGCCACTCGCCTGATCCGATCGCGCCAGCCTGGCCGCCCCCCACCGCCCAGGCCAATAGCAGGAACGCGGCGCAGGGAGCCAGGGACGCCCAGGTGCCCGGGGCGAGCGGCAGGTAACCCAGCCCGCCGCCGGAAAGGATGAGCTTGCGGAGGGTATCCGTCATTCGTTCGTGACAAAAAGCCGCCGGGCCCGGCCGACGTACGCCAGCCCGCTGACGACCGTGACCACGGCCGCCAGCCACACCAGCACGATCTTGGTGATCACCGCCCAGGCGTAGTCGTGCCAGTTGGCCAGTTGGCACAACACCCAGCAGATGGCCAGCGATTGGACGAACATCTTGATCTTGCCGGCCGGGGTGGCGGTGAACCTCACGCCGCGGCTTTCGCTGTAGCCGCGCACGGCCGAGACGATGAACTCTCGCGCGAGGATCACGACGACCATCCACGCCTGCACGGTCGAGGCCATGTGTCCGGTGAGCCAGCCCGGCAGGCGCCGCTCCAAGCCCTCGCTGCCGACCAGCGCGAAGTTCGAGCCGGCCAGCATCGCGAAGGCCCCCACGGCCAGCACCTTGTCCACGCACGGGTCGGTGATCCGCCCGAAGGCGCTCTCGGCTCGCATCCGCCGGGCGAGCCAACCGTCCAGCACGTCCGTGATGCCGGCGATGATGTACAGGGCCATCGCCCCGTTGAGCATCCAGCGGCCCCAGACCGTGCCCGGCTCGTACAGCCCCAGCAGCACGAAGAACGCGGCCGCCAGAACCACCCGCCCCACCGTGAGCTGGTTGGGAAGTCTCCGGTTCATTGACGACCTGTCCGCCGAAGCCCCGAGCCCGTCGAGGGGCGAAGGCGGATTGACGATTGGCGATTGGACAACGCGGTGCACCTCAGGATTACAGGTGGTTATGGTCCGCAACGGCGGCGCGCCCGTCAATGGAAAACCGCCCTACGGTGCGCCCATTCCAGGGGCCGAGGCCGGTCCGGTCAGGCGAAGGCCGACGGCGTAGACCGTGTGGCCGCCCACGGCCACCAGGCGGAGGACACCAGGGCCCTGGCAGGTCCCTTCCCATCTCTGGTCCTTGCTCAGCGTGCCCAGCGGCTGGAAGGCAAAGGCGGCGTTGGCGGTGCGGTGGCCCGACTCGGCCGAGGCGCGGTCGGCCGGGGCGGTGGTGGGCGGGGCCGCCGGCTGGGTCGGTAGCGGGGCGCGGAAGGAGACGATGAGCACTTCGGCGTCGGCGGGCGTGTTGATCTGCCAGTGCCAGCGGCCGTCGCGTCCCGTCAGCCGGCCGTGCAGCGGCTGCGGCAGCTTCAAGCGCGTGGCCGGGTCGCCCAGCAGGGCATACAGCAGCAGTTGATCGCGGCGGAGCCGGCCGACGTTGATCGTCGCCTCCAGCGTGCCCTCAATCTCCGCCAGCAACGCCTCCATCATCGGGTTCTGCGCCCGGTAGGCGGCCTGCTGAGAGGCCAGCCAGAAGTCACCAAGCCGCCGCGGCCCGCGGGCCAGCTCGGCAACCGTGGCCTGGCTGGAGAAGAAGTTCGGCAGCGGGTGGGACTCGGTGGTGGCGGCGATGACGGCCACCGGGCCGGCGGGCGCCTCCAGCAGCGCCTCGGCCAGGCAGTCGTCGGCGCCGGTGAAGTCGCCGCAATAGCAGGCCAGGATCAGCATGGGTCCTGCCGGGCGGCCCTGCCTCAGCGACGCAGCGGCCGAACCCGCATCGTAGCTGATGGCGCGCCCGGCGAACTCCATCGAGTGGAACTCCCGCCGGTCACCGTGTCCGATGAGATACAGGAACGCCCCACCCCGGCGGAACTGGGCCTCAAAGGCCCTCCCCTGCTCCGGCGGCCAATGGCACAAGGCGCTGCCCGCGCGCCCGAAGATGACCCACGGCTCCATCCACGGGGGCGTGGAGGTCTCCAATGTCTGCCAGATCATAGCCTCCGCCACCGCGTCCATCTGCGGCCCCACGCCGGCCGTGCCGGCCCAGAGGGGGATCGTCAGGTCCTCGGCCTTCGGCGGGGCGTCCTCGTAGGCAAGAATCTTGGCTACGATCGCCGCGGCCTGGGCGGCCGTGCGGACGGGCAGGCGGCCGACGGGAATGTCCGGCAGCCCGTCCCCGTCCAGGTCGCCATACATCGCGTCGGTGGGCATGAGCTCGGCCTGCGTGGCCCGCCAGCGGTAAAAGGGCGCCCGCCGCGCCGGCAGCGACCAGGGTGCATCCGCCTGCTCGCTGCCGCCGTCGTCGCCCACCAGCAGGATCATCGCCGGCCGGGCGCCCGCGGAGCGGATGGCGGCCTCGACCGGCTCGGTGCTCACGGCGGCGCGGAACCCCTCGGCCTGCCGCCGCTGCACCCACGGCGCCAGCGCCTCGACGAACATCGGCCGCGTCACGAGCAGGTAGAGGTCGCGCGCGTCCGTCGGCGCCGAAGCGGGGGCCGACTGACCGAGGCAAACCGCCGCGCCCAGCAGCACGGCAGCCCACAGGATCCATCGTCGTGACGGCATGGTGGTCCTCTTGGGCCTATGATAACGCCGGCCGGTTGGACTATCATCGCCCGCAAGAATGACCGACGCCAAAGCGCAACACGAGGTCGTCACACAACTGAAACGCTCAGCCAAGTACGGCCGGGTGTGCGAGGACACGCTGCGGCGGACCGCCTCCTGGGCGTTGGCGCGGGCGACCTGCCCCGCCGACGCGGTCAAGCGGGCCAAGCGCAAGCTGCACCAGGTCTGCGGGGCCTTCTGTAGCCGCCGCGACCTGGCCCAGGCCGAGGCGCTGATCAACACGCTCACCGACCGCACGGACGACGCCACGCTGCGCGAGGTTTGCGCCAGGGCGATGGGGCTTCAGGAATCGACGCGCGAGCGCCTGGACGTCCTGGCCAGCCTGTTCGGGCGGGTCTTCCAGATCACCGGACGGCTGGCGTCGCTGTGCGACGTAGGCTGTGGCCTCAATCCGCTAGCGGCTCCGTGGATGGACCTCCCGGGCCAGGTGAGGTACGTGGCCTTGGACATCGACTGCGGGCTGGTGGCCGCGGTGTCGGAATTCTTCCGCCGGCGGGGCCTGTGCGGGGAGGCACGCTGTCAGGACGTCCTGGTCGAGCCGCCGGCCGAGCCGTTCGACGTGGTGCTCCTGATGAAGCTGCTGCCGAGCCTGGACCAGCAGCGCCCCGGCAGCGGGCTGGGGCTGCTACGGTCCATGCAGTTCGGCCACGCGGTCGTCTCGTACCCCACGCGCAGCCTGGGCGGGCGGGACGTCGGGATGGAGTCCTTCTACGGCAGGAGCATGCGGGGGTTCCTGGGCGCAATGGGGTGGCCGTTCACGTCGTTTGTGCTGGGGAAGGAGCTATTCTTCGTCGTTCACCGGGCTCCTTGAGCGCGCTGCGGACAAGCCAGGCACCGAGGCGCTAGGCAAGGGACCGGGGATGCGAGATCTCACTGAATGGTTGCCAGGGGCGTGGCGGACATCACGGCCGTCTGCGCGTCAAGGGGTAAGTCGCTGGCGAACTCGATCAGGCAGCCGCGGCTGTGGTCGCTGGCGATCGTGATGGCCCGCCGCGCGATGGCCTCGATGCCAGCCTGGGTGGGCCGGTGGCCCAGGACGAACAGCTCCGCGCCGAGCTGGGCGGCCAGGGCGTCGATCTGCTCGTCGGTATGTGCACGGCCCCAGGTCCACTCGTAGGCCGGCCCGCCGCGGAGGAAGTCCTCGTAGCGGTAAGGCCGGGTCAGGATCTCCGTGCCCGCGGCCCCGGTCTGCTGGGGGGAGGGCAGCGAATGCGTGATCCACACGCCGTTGGGGCACTTGGCGGCCAGGGGCATGGAGCGGATGAAACCCTCCACGGCGGCGAGCACCGCCTCCCCGTCGGGGGGAAAGGCGAAGCGCACCCCCTCGGCGAAGGCCTTGCAGGACTCCGCACCGTTTCTGGCGACCTCCCTCCCCGTGACCTGAGCCAGGTCGTGGTTGCCCAGCAGGAAGATCACGTCCGCCGGGCGCGACAGCTTCAGCCGGGCCGCCCGCAGCAGCAGTTCGACGCTGCGGTCCTGGCCGGTGGTTTCGTCCACCGGGCCGTGGATCAGCTCCTGAAGGACCAGCCGGCGGGGGCGGGCGGAGGGACGCTCGAAGTACGCCACGATCCGCCCGAAGGCCTGGCGGTTGCCGTGCACGTCGCCGGTGACGATGATGTCGCAGCCGGCTTCCAGCTCCACGACGTTGCCGCGCCGCCGGGGGTCCTCGACGTTTGCGTGGGCGGCCTGGCGGAAGATGTCCGCTGCGGCGTTCGGCACGGCCGGGGTCCTAGGAGTTCTTGATCGTGTGGGCGATCAGGTCCAGGCGCGAGACCACGTCGTTCATCGAGGGCGGTCGCTGGGCCGGGTTGATGCGGATGCAGTCGGTGACCAGCCGGCTGAGCGGCAGCGGCACCTCGCTGTTCAGCTCGTGCGGGGGGGTGATGGTCAGGTCGGTCACGAGCTGCACGCCGCCCTTCTTGGGCAGGACGGTGGGGATGGCCTGGCCGGTGAGCGTCCAGTACAAGGCGGCCGCGAAGTTGAACACGTCGGTCCGGGCATCCAGCGGCCGGCGGTAGACCTGCTCGGGGGCGATGAAGTCCGGGGTGCCCTGGATCCGCTGTTTGACCGTGCCGACGGGGCAGCTCTGGCCCAGGTCGATGATCTTCACCACCCCGTCACCCACGAGGATGTTATTGGGTTTCATATCCGCGTGGACGTAGCCCTTGGCGTTCATATGGGCCAAAGCCGCGGCTACCTCCTGGAAGACCGCCACGGTCTGCGGGATCGACGTAGGCCGGGCGGCCTGGACGGTGGCTCCCGGGCACAGCTCCATGACCAGGTGGACCTCCCGCAGGCGCCACCAGTGCTTGAGCTTGCGGATGCGGTAGATCTTGCGGACCACCGGGTGGTCGAAGCGGCTGGCGACCACGTATTCGTTGATGGCCTGCTCCAGGAATCGCAGATCGGTCAGGTGCTTGCGGACCACCCGCTTGAGCGCGAAATACTGGTTCGCCTGGCGGTCGCGGACCTTCCAGATCGTGCTACGAGCCCCACTGCCCAGGTACTGAACGACCTGGTAGCCGGGTACCTCCACCATCTGCGGGGTACTACTCATTACGTTGTCTTGGCCCCTCGTGTATGACGTATCAATGAGGCCGGATGATGCCGTCATTCTAGCAACCTCCGCGGACCGGTTGGAGCAGAAAATGCCAAACTTTTGCCTCAGAGCGGCCCAGAGTTCTTCGGCCTTCTCCGGCAGGGACCTTCGAGGCAACTGCACCGCCCCTACCGCCCGCGCCGAGCGAACCGTATAATCCGCCCAACGATAAGGCAGGCCCATGACCCCCCACCGCCGCAGACCCATCCTGGTGGCCATCAAGGTGCTCATCGCCACCGGGTTGCTCGCGTGGGTGCTGAGCGGGGTGCACTGGCAGGACTACGTGGTCGCCACCAACGGGCGGAGCTACGCGGTGCTCACCGAGCGTCCCGCCACCGCCGACCGCCCGGGGGAGCTGGAGGTGACCAAGGGGCTGCTGTGGTGGCGGCGGAGCCGGACGGCGTCGGCCGGGGAGTTCCAGCCTATCCCAGGCACCAGCCGCGTCCGCCGGCCCGGTTTTGCCACCACCGTCGCTAACGTGAAGCTACCCCTGTTGACAGCAGCCTTCGCCGTGTACCTGGCCAATATGGTGGTCATCTCCATGCGGTGGTGGGTGTTGCTCGGCGTGGTGGATATCCACATCTCGCCCTGGGAGGCCGTGCGCTTGAGCTTCCTGGGGGCGTACTTCTCCACCGTGGTGCCCGGGACGGTCAGCGGAGACTTCGTCAAGGCCTACTATGCCGGCAAGCACACTCCCGCCAAGGCCGCTGCCCTGGTCAGCGTGTTCATGGACCGGGCGATGGGCCTGGCGGAACTGACGGTGATCGCCTCGGTGATGCTGACCGTCGTGTACTGGGCGCAGTGGGCCCCGCCGGAGACCCTGCGCCTGCCGGCGATCCTGCTGGCCGTGCTGGTGGCCATGCTGGTGGCGGCCTTCGCCTTCCTGTTCTCGCCCGCGCTGCGCCACAGGCTGCGGCTGCAACGCGTGTACAACCGGTTCCCCCTGGCCGGCCACCTGGCCGCCGCCGGTCGGGCCATCCGACAGTACCGCGGCAACGTCCGCCGGCTGATCGAGGCCCTGGGCATCACGCTCATCGGCCAGACGCTCTGGATCGGCTCGATGGTCCTGGTCGGCGGCAGCCGGTCGGTGGCGGTGAGCTGGACGAGCTACTTCCTGTACGTGCCGCTGATCTTCACCATCGCCGCCGTGCCGCTGACCCCCGGCGGGCTGGGGCTGGTGGAGAAGTTCTTCGTGGTCTTCTTTGCGACGGGGACGGTTTCGGCGAGCGAAGTGGTGGCCTTGGCGCTGTTGG
>JALHTV010000258.1 GCA_022866005.1 Phycisphaerae bacterium | reverse complement strand
TTGACCATCACAATCAGGACCCGACTGCCTTCGTGTGGACAGCCAAGGCCGAGGACATTCTCGCAAAAGTCCGCCGAGCCAGAGCCGTCCTGGATAAAGTGCAAACAGACTGACTCACTACACTAGGTCGCTGAGCAGACCACGGTGGATGGGGACCCACTTCCCCCAATTGACCTCGTTCTCCCCACAACCGTCCATCGACTGGCACGCCAGCGAGTCGGTTATCTTCCGAATCCCACCCTCAACAACGTCCTCAAAACGACGGCGGTCGCTGTCGTCCTTGATGCGTAAGGCGTAGAACCGGGCAAGACGCTCCTTGACAGCGCAAAGAGCCGAGCGATCTCCCTCGCTGTTGGCACGGGCGATCTTAGCCAGTTCCTGGGCAACGGTCTCGTCGCAGTGCATTTCGACATACCACACTGCACGTCGGTAAGCTTCTATCCTGGTCACGTTCACGTGGGTGTACACATCGTCAGCGCAGGCCTTCCACACAAGTGCCTCATTGTGGGGGAGGGCGGGAGGCAATGACCGCATCATCGTCGGCTTGCACTCAACGCAGGGGAAGTCGAGCCACCTTGGTTTGGAGGCGGTGGTCCCTCGGAGTATCCCGTTCACGAATAAGCACGTGAAGTAGGCCCCGCACCAGTCATCGGCAAGTCGGAACCCCCACGGGTCGGTGTCCGCAATCAACCAAACGGCGTCCAGTGTCTTCCTCGCGGGGTCACCGGAAACCATCATCACGTGCTCAAACTCCGTTCTGGGCGCTTCGACGCTACATCGGTGCTTGGCAATCTGAGGGAGCAACTGATACTGCAAACCCAAAGAGAAACGCTTCAGACTAGCCCAATCCAGAGCGCGCCCGTCCATCACCGAGGACCTTACGAACTCCCTCACTGGGCGAAGAGCTTCGGAGCGGGTGAACGGCCTCTCGGAATCACGCAGCAGATGGTCGTATGTAAGCAGCAGTGACTTGATAGCGCCTACCTCCGTCTCGGGCATGAAGAAAGGGCGCGGCTTTGTGTTCATCCCGACCACCGGTGCAGCGGGCACTACGGATAGCTCGATGCTCGCACTATCTCCCAGTGCTTGCTTGAGAATCCGTCGAAGCTGCTCCGGGTTTTCGCCTCGCACGGAAGTCGGGCGTCCGGTTGCCTCGTCCCGCTTAACGACCTTCGTCCCTCTGAACCCCGTGCCGAACTGGCTGTCGAGGTAGAACTTCTCGCCGCTCGCCGGATCAGTCACGTCAATCTGGCCGCTCCAGTGTTCGACGGCCAGTGCCGGACCTAGTATGGCAGCGCTACGTTGAGGCCGGATCCGCATTGGCCTTGCGGATGCGGCAGGCGTAGGACAGTGCGTTGCGCCATTGGTAGTACTCCGCTCGCCGAAGCAGTTCACGCCACGATCTCCGCCAGCAGTTGATGATCTTCTCCAACAGCAGCCGGCAAGCATCGGCCACTTGCTCGAACGTGATCCGCGGATTTTTCCCCCCGAAGCCGCGTCGTCTGAACGGCCAGGAAGTACATCACGATCCGCGAGCATAGCCAGTGTCGCATCAACCCAAGGTACTTCCGCACCTCGAAGTCGCCAAAGCCGGCCAACTGCTTGGCTCGCTCGAACCACTTCTCCACGTGCCAGCGGGCCAACGCCGCCCGAAGGATGGCCTCGATGCTGGTGTTGGCCGGCGCGTTGGACACGAGGTATTTCACCTCCTTCGTCTTGGCATTCCTGGCCACGATCAGCCAGTATCGGCGGTCCGTCGGAAACGAGCGACTCCCCTCGCCGTCCACCAACTGAACACGCGCCGCCTTGGCAAACCAGATCTGCTTGCCCCGCGTCGTGTCCTTGACTTTGACCTTCTGCCAGTCCTGTCTGTAGAAGGCCGGACTGTGGCGAACCACGTTCTGAACTTCCTTGGAGGCAAATGGGCCCTGGACGCTGTCGTACTTTGGCTCCGTCGGCCAGCAGCGGAAGTTCGCCGGCACCTCCCCCACGCTGCGAAGCCCCAACGTGTCCAGGCCAAACCAGAAGGCCGGGACCTTCCCAAAACCCTCGTCGAAGGTCATCCAGGAGAACCGGATGCCGTTGGATTGGGCCTCCAGAAGCATATCCACGGCAATCTGCCAGTCGGGCTGATGGTGCAGGTCGTCGGGGATGCCGGCTTCCTTGCGGCGAGCCTCGTCGTTGTCCCAGCCTCTCGGCAAGTACAGGCCGCTGTCCAGCATGCAACTGAAGGGGTTGGTCGGATGGTTGTCGGTGTACAGCAGATGGACGCCCACGACGCAGTTGTCGAGCTTGCCGGTCTGGCCGCAGTATTGACGCTGCACGCCGGGGGTCTTGTCGCCTTGCTTGGGATGGGCGGAGGAGTCGATCACGCCGATGGCGTCGGGACCACTGTGCCGGTCGGCGATGAGATGCTGGTAGAGTTGGTGCAGGCGGTCGTGGTCCCAGCGCAGCTGAGAGAGGAATTCCTGAAGCGTCCGTACCGCCACGCCCGCCGCCAGGGCGATCGTCTCGACGTTCTTGCGGGGCAGGTCCTCTATCAGCCCCAGCATGTACGTCAGGAAGTGCTTGAACGTCGGCTCGCGAAAGCACTTGCGAAATGGCTCGGTCAGTTGCTTCAGCGCGGGCTCCAAGGAGGTGATCTGCTCGGCATTCATCTGTTGTCTCCCAACAAGAGGTCGTTGGGAGATTGCATCGGCCGAGCTGCTGTCGTATCTTGAGCGAATCTAGCGCTGCCGTACTAAGCGTGTCATAGGTCTCTCATTGAGTCGCAAGGAATACGCAGAAATCTCTGAAAGCTTTCCACGCCTTCTAGACGCTCTCGAACAATACGCCTTCGAGAAACTTGACGGAATCGATTTGGGCGAGGTTGAGTGGTATCACCGTTTGCGAAACCAGTTGTATCACCAAGGCAACGGACTGACGGTCGAGAGAGAGAAGGTACAGGTCTACTCTGAACTTGCCCGGTTGTTGTTTAGGAACCTTTTTGGTGTGGAAATAGAGATGCCCAGATCGAAGGCTCACGAAATGCTGGGATCATTCCTGTCAGAATGGGTCGAACTCGAACGCGCAATTCTGCGATTAGCGCGACAATACAGAGACGATTTGACGGTACTCGGTGAGAGGCTTCCCGCCCCGATGGTTGCCCTGCAAGGCCTTTCCGGAAAAGGGGTATTCAGTTGACTCCAGTAACCCCTACAAGTAGTGTATCGCGGGATGGACGAGGATTACCCGCACAATCTGCTGGAGTTCGAGCGTCGGTTCAGCAGCGAAGAGGCCTGTTTGGAATACCTCAGGAAGCTGCGTTGGCCAGAGGGATTTCTCTGTCCGCGGTGTGGAGCCCGGCAAGCCTGGCTGACGAAGCGGAATCTGCTGGTTTGTGCAGGCTGTCAGCATCAGGTCTCGCTGACTTCTGGCACGATCTTCCAGGATACGCGCAAGCCGTTGGGTGTATGGTTCCGGGCGATGTGGTGGGTCACGACGCA
Source organism: Phycisphaerae bacterium (assembly GCA_022866005.1). Lineage (GTDB taxonomy): Bacteria > Planctomycetota > Phycisphaerae > SM23-33 > SM23-33 > JALHTV01. The sequence continues at coordinate 1,337 of JALHTV010000258.1, read as the reverse complement.
GAAGAACGGGGCCAGTGCCCTGGGATTGCAGCGGGAGTTGGGGCTTGGGACGTACTGGACGGCTTGGACGTGGTTGCACAAGCTGCGACGGGCGATGATCCGCCCAGGCCGGGATCGTCTGAAGGGCACCGTGGAGGTGGACGAGACGTACTGGGGCGGGCGAGAAGAGGGTGTGGTGGGGCGCCTGACCCATGCCAAGGCCTTGATTCTCATTGCGGCACAGCGGGACGGCAAGAGGATCGGGCGGATTCGTCTGGCGCGGATCCCCGAACTGACTCGCAAGACCGCACACGGGTTCATCGGGCAGGCCGTGGAGCCCGGAAGCGTGGTCATCACCGATGGCCTGAACGTGTACGAAGGGCTCGATGGGTACGAGCACCGTGCGGTCGTCCTGAAGCGACAAGCCCAAGATGCCAGCGTGCTTCTGCCCGGGGTGCATCGGGTGGCTTCGTTGCTGAAGCGATGGCTGATGGGAACGCACCAGGGGGCTGTGCGACACGAGCACCTGGACTACTACTTGGACGAGTTCACGTTCCGGTTCAACCGCAGGACCTCGGGCTCGCGGGGAAAGCTGTTCTACCGACTGGTGCAGCAAGCGGCGAGCATCGAGCCCGTTCCCTACAAGGACCTGAACAAGCACGTAAGCCCCGGGCCGCACCACAAGCGGTAGGGGTTACTGGAGTCAACTGAATACCCCTTTTGCATATTGCACTGTTATGACGCTCTCATCCGGCCACCTCACAAGCCGTTCCCGCGCCCTTGACAATCCGTAACTAATTTTAATACAACGCCTTACGATTAAGCCGTTTGGGGTATGCCCCACTTGGCACAGGCCTTGCTAGGACTTGGTCAAGGAAGGAGCACCTATGAAAGCGGCAGTGACTTCGCAAGGCAGGGAAGTGAATTCGCCCGTCGATCCACGATTCGGACGGGCCAAGTTCTTCGTTGTTGTCGACACGGAAACAGGCGAGTTCACGGCAGCGGACAACACGCAGAACCTCAACGCCGCCCAGGGCGCGGGCATCCAGGCCGGCAGGAAGGTGGTCGAACTCGGCACCCAGGTGGTGATCACCGGCCACGTTGGGCCCAAGGCGTTCGCCACGCTTCAGGCTGGTGGCGTGAAGGTCTGCACCGGCGCCGCCGGGACCGTGGCTGAGGCGGTTGAGCAGTTCAAGGCCGGCAACCTCAAGCAGGCCAGCGCAGCCGACGTCGAAGGGCACTGGGCGACATGAGTCAAAAGCACGAGGAGACCAGGAAGATGAAGATCGCCATCCCGATCGCCGATGGGCGGCTGTGCATGCACTTCGGCCATTGCGAGCAGTTCGCCCTCATCGAGG
>JALHTV010000257.1 GCA_022866005.1 Phycisphaerae bacterium | reverse complement strand
TTGATGGCGATATCGGAAATGATCATGGGCTGGACGGCGTGGTGGTGGCCTTCTCCTGGATGCTGACCGCCTGCCCCGGAGCCACGTACCGCTGCCCCCCGCCGACAATAAGCCGGTCGCCGGCCTTCAGGCCGGAGGTGACCCGGACGCTCGTGCCGGTGTAGAAGCCCAGGGTCACGATGCGTGGCTGGGCTTTGCCCTCCTCGACGACATAAACCTCGTAGCCGTTCTCCAGCGGGATGACGTCTTTGAGGGGAATCAGGATCACATTGGCCAGGTCCTGCCGCTTCAGCCGCACCAAGACGATCTGCCCGCTGTGGAAGGTCCGCTCGCGATTGTCCGCCGTGATCTCCACCGGCGTGGTCCGCGTGCCCTCGTCGGCCAGGGCACCCACGTAGGTAATCTGCCCGGTGACCACCGTGCCCTCCGGGTTGAGGAGGATCCGCTGCGGCGAGCCCACCTTCAGGTACGCCACGTCGCGCGAGGGAACGTCCACGACCACCTTCACGGTGTCGATCGCGACGATCTCAGCGACCTCGGTGCCCTTCTGGACGTACTCCCCCACCTCCACCGGGATGCGGTTCACCACCCCGTCCAGGGGCGCGACGATCACCGCCCTCTCCAGTTCGGCCTTGGCCTCGCTCAGGGTGGCCTGGCTCGCCTCGGCCTTGGCGCGGGCCTGGTCCAGTTCGCTGGCCGAGACGGCCTCGGTCCGACGCAGCCCCACCATCCGCTCCAGGTCCCTCGCATCGTACTCGGCGGCAGCCGCGGCCCGGCGGTATGCGGCCGAGAGAAGATCCGTGTTCAGAGCGACCATCGCCTGCCCGGCTTCGACGACCTGGCCCTCTTTGACGTCGATCCGCTCCACGCGGGCCGCCACCTCCGCCGAGACGTTCACCACCCGCTGCGGCTCCACCACGGCCGGGGAGTCGAAGGTGTCCGCCAGGGTCTCCAGGGGCGTGATGGTCAACACCTCCACCGGCACCGGCGGAACATCCACCGCCGGCACCTTCTTGGGCCGCGTCACTACCACGATCGTCGTGATCACCAGGCCCGCCACCACGGCCGCCACCGGCACGAGCACCAGCGCAGGACCCTGCAAGTGCAGCCGGTCGCGCCAAGGTCTACGGGTGGGGCGCTGTGTCTCAGGCAGACTCATCCGGACCCACCTCCTCGGCCCCCATCGCCCTCCTGCCCAGCCGACAAGGCCGTCAGGATGGCCCGCTTCAGCGCAGCCAGGAATTCCTCATCGACGGACTGATGCACCTGGAGGATCAACTGCACCTCGATGCCGTCGAGCACCGCCATGATCAGCGACGCGGCCACCTGGGTCTGGAGGTCCTGGCGGAATGCTCCTTCCGCGATCCCCTGCGTCAGAATGCCCGCCAGGCGTTGCCGCCACTGGGCATAGTCCTTGGCGAAGGTCTTGGCCAGCTCCCCCTGCTGCTCCCGGGCGGCGGTCACCCAGAACTCCAGCACCAGCCGCCCGATCCGCCGGTGGTAGCTCAACCGGCTGAACCAGTAATCCAGCAACCCGGTAATCTTGTCCGTGGCCGGGATCGGCTCCGCCAGGATGGGCATAACCTGCTCCTCCGCGGTGGCCATCGCGTCAGCGAAGATCTGCTGAAACAGCTCGTGTTTGCTGGGGAAGTAGTTGTAGATGCTTCCCTTGGCGACCCCGGCGGCCTCGGCAATGGCCTCCACGGTCGTGGCGGTGTAGCCGCTGGCCTCAAAGACACTCATCGCCGCTGCCAGTATCTCCCCTCGGCGATCTGGTGTTTCCTCTTGAGCCATGGTCGTATCCGAGTGTTCTGTTGGCCTAACTTCTTTCCTTTGCAAGCCTTCTGGTCATCCGAACTGCGGCCGTCCCACCGGCCCTCCGCCGGAACTCACAGGCCAGTCTAGCGCCGGAATTGCCCGTCGCTTCCGGTGACTGACCGGTCAGTCATACGGAATTATACGTCCTGGCCGCCCTCCCCGCAAGTGCATTTCCCACCGAATCTCCCTACTGTGCCCGACCGCCCTCAAGGCACCGGCCGGGCACGCGCCGCTGCCCCGGGCGATTGCCAACGTCTCGGGCGGTTGGTATGAAGCATGCATGGGATTACCGGTCGTGGCCATCGTGGGCCGGCCCAATGTCGGCAAGAGCAGCCTGCTGAACTGCCTGGTGGGCAGGCGGATCGCCATCGTGGACCCCACCGCCGGGGTCACGCGAGATAGAGTCTCTGCCCCACTGGCCGTGGGCGAGGGGTACGTGGAGCTGGTGGATACCGGCGGGATGGGCATCGCCGACAGCGGCCCCGTGGGCGATCAGGTGCAGCAGCAGATCGACTACGCCCTGGCCTCGGCCGCGGTCATCCTGTTCGTGGTCGACGCTCGCGAGGGCCTGACGGGCTTGGACTCCGCCGCCGCTCGCCGTCTCCGCAAGCAGGACAAGCCCGTGGTGCTGGCGGCCAACAAGGTGGATCACGAATCCTTGGCCATGCAGATCGGCGAGTTCGAGGCCCTGGGGTTTGGGGGCGCGCTAGCGGTCTCGGCCAAGCACGCCCGAGGCACGCGGGACCTGCTGGATGCCGTGGCGGCGGCGCTGGGTCCGGCACTGGCCGAGGCCCCCCGGCCGACGGCGGTGATGAAGCTCGCCGTCGTCGGCAAGCGCAACACCGGCAAGAGCACCTTCATCAACACCCTGGCCGGCGAGCCGCGCGTCATCGTCTCGCAGACCCCCGGCACCACCCGCGACAGCATCGACGTCACGATCGAGTTGGACGGCCGAAGCTTCGTCCTCATCGACACCGCTGGCGTCCGCAAGCGCAAGAGCCTTTCAGGCGACATCGAATTCTACAGCCTCCACCGCGCCCTGCGCTCCATGCGCCGGGCCGACGTGGTCGCGCTGACGATCTACGCGTCGGTGAAGCTCTCCCAGGTGGACAAGGACCTGGCCGGCCAGATCGCCGCGCAATTCAAGCCCGTGGTGCTCGTGGTGAACAAATGGGACCTCGCCCGAGACCGAGCCGACGCCGCTGACTACGCCGAGTACCTGGCCAAGGTGTTTCCCGAGCTGTCCTACGCCCCCATCAGCCTCACCAGCGCCACCGAAGGCCTCAACGTCCGCCAGACGATTGCGTTCGCCGAGGAGTTGTTCCGTCAGTCGCGCACGCGCGTGCCCACGCCGCGGCTGAACCAGGTTATCAAGGAGATCGTCGCGCTCCGCGGCCCCAGCCACAAGGCCGGGACCAAGCCCCCAAGGATCCTCTACGCCTCGCAGGTGGCCGTGGCGCCGCCGACGATCGTCTGCTTCGTCAACGACGTCCGCAGCTTCGACGCGGGCTATCAGCGCTTCCTGGTCAATCAGCTTCGCCAGCGCCTGCCCACCGCCGAGGTCCCCATCCGGTTGCTCTTCCGCCATCGCGGCAGCAAGCCCCGGGGCAGGCCCCGCCCGCGCAGCCGGTGAGCAGCGGGCGGCCCGGGGGCGCAAAGCAAGACCCCGGCGGCCAGGCCGGGGTCTTGAAGTGCATGCGGTCAGGGGACGCGACTTACAGGCCGGGCATCGTCAGGAAGCGGTCCGGGGGGACGATCCAGATCTCCACGCGCCGATTGGCTGCGTTGCCGGCCTTGTTCGGGGCGTTGGGCGCGATCGGGTGATACTCGCCGAAGCCCATCGCGCCGACCCGATCGGGCGGCAGGCCGCCGCCGCTCAGCTCCTTCTGTACGGCCACCGCGCGGTGCACCGACAGGTACCAGTTGTCCGGATGCCGCCGGCGCGTCTCTTCCTTGACGATGGGCAGGTCGTCGGTGTGGCCGGCGACGTAGACGTTGTACTTGGCGGCCACCGAGCCGCTCATGATCTGGACGAACTTGGCCAGGGCCTCCTTGGCGGTGGAAGCGACCTCATCGCTGCCCTTGGCGAAGGTCAGGTCGCTCTTGAGCTTGACCATGCCGTAGCGCGGCAGGTACTCCATGATGCTGGGATTCGCCTCCGCCAGTTCGCGGAGCTGCTTGTCCAGCTCGGGGGGCAGCACGATCGCCGGCAGCGGCGCGGGGGCGCGACCCGTGAGCCGGGTGTACTCGGCCATCAGATCGTCGAACCGCTTCTGGAGGTCGTTCTTGGCCGCTTCGAGCAGGGCGACCTCACCGGTCTTGGCCTCCAGGGCCGCCCGGGCCGCGTCCCGCTCCTGGGCGAACTGTTCGTTCTCGACCCGAAGCTGCTGAGCTGCCGCCAAGGCCTGATCTTTCTCGGCATTGGCCGCCCGGTTCATCGCCATGAGCTTGTCGTACTCGGCCCGAGCCACGCAGCCACCGGTGGTGAGCAATCCGACGAGCAGACACCCGACCATGGCCGCCGCCAGAGGGGTCTTCATAGGAATCGATCCTTTCGTTGCGAGGTTGCCCTTGAGATTCGTCGTCGGTCGCCGCCATCGCGGCGGCCTGTTTGTCGCTGCTTACGCGCCGGCGCCTCTACCGCCTGCGGGCTTGAGGACCACCTGACCCGCGATGGCGCCCACGCCCAGGATCACCGCGAAGACGGCCAGGACCAGCAGCTTGTTGGCGGCGAAGAACTCCAGAAACGCCGGAAGCGACCGGTACATGGCCGCCAGGCTCACCGCGGCCAGCACCATCGCGGCCACCGCGCTGCCGATGACCAGGCCGCTGAACAGCCCGGCCATCGCATCGGGCAGCTCGACGATCGCGGGGGCGGCCGCCTCGGCCGGGGCCACGGCCGGCGCCTCCTCGATGATCGGGGCCACGCCGCTGTCCATCTCGATCTTGTCCAGCACCTCACCCAGCGAGGTGTCGTCGCTCTCTCGTGTCAGGTCCAGCAGACCGCTACCGCTGCCGCTCCCGTCGGCGGTGACCTGATCTTCCATCCGCATCGTGACCTGGGTCTTGGCCAGCGGATCCGCCGTCTCGACCTCTTCCCCCTCGTCGAAGATGCTCACGCCCTCGGCCGTGATGACGGTGTCTTCCTTGCCCGGCGGTGCCGGTGTCTCCGCGGAGTCGAGCAGACTGATGGAGCTGGCGCCAGAGGTGTCGGCGGGGGTCAGCTCGATCTCCTCCTCGGCCGCGATGCCCGCGGCGGCCAGTTCATTCACCTCATCGGCGCGGAACATGTTCCTGGGCCCATCCTTGAACACGCGAAGCTTCTGGTCCCGCACGAGGGACTCCAGCGCGGCCGCATCGACGCCGAGCTTGGCGGCGGCTTCCTCGTCGCTGTAGTACATCTTCTTGTTTCTGTCCTTGCTCTTGCCCATGACGGCTACTCCCGGGCTGGCAGGCGCTCCATCGGGATGCCCTCAGTCGGTTCGCTGGGGGCCTCCTGCGTCGCGGGCACCAACTGCTCAGCCAAGTCCTTCATCTCGCTCGGCGAGGGCTGGGTGTTGTAGGCCTCCAGCCGCAAGTCGTAGGTAAAGTTCCGCACGGCCAGCAGACGCAGTTGCCGCCGGCCGCTCTGGTACTCGTATAGACACATTTTACCTTGTTCCGGATCGACAAGATAGACGCCGTAGGTCTCCCGCGACAGCGGGCTAGGCACCACCAGCAGACCCCGGCCGACGCCAAGCGGCCCGCCCAACCCCTGCCCCACGGCTCGGGCCCTCCCCAGCTCCACCAGCAGCGCCCCAGCCGCCGCGGCCAGCACCACCACTAGCAACCATCGAGCGGGACCAGCCGCACGGGGAGAGGCGTTCTGGTTGGGTTCGTAGACCATGGCCCGGCATGCCCTCGCCGTCCTGGAACGGCACCGGGCGATTATAAACCCCCGCCCCCGCCATGCAAGCTCTTTCCCGCGCCAGGACACCAGCCGAGCGTCAACTTGTCCGGCGGCGCGGGCGAAGGAGCGTCGCGACGCTACCTTCGCGGGCTTGGGTCCTCAAGAAAAGGTTCCTGACCCCTTTTCCTCCCCTGCTTCTGCGGCGCCACGAGAGTATCGCGAGACCACCCACAATCAGCCCTGTGCTGGTGGGCTCAGGGACAAGACCCACCCTGAATCCGGCATCCGGGACAGTCATCTCCGGCCCAATGTCCGCCCCCCGGTAGTATGAAGGCAGCGCATACTGGTTATTTGCCCAAGAGCTGCCTCGCAGGGAGTGTGTTGTTCCACCATATGGACCGGTACTTTCGAGGATCTCGATC
>JALHTV010000256.1 GCA_022866005.1 Phycisphaerae bacterium | reverse complement strand
GTCGATGGTCTCCCCGGCCGAGTTGGGCGAGTCCTCGACGCTCAATCGCAGCTCCAGGTTCAGCGGGACGCCGCCAAAGCCCCTCCCTTCGATCCGCAGGAAGCAGACCTTGTTGTCCTTCTGCCAGGCTACGTAGTCGGCCGGGCCGATGTGCACCTGATCGGGGGGCAGCGGGACGTCCAGTTGCGACTGTACGGCCTCGGTCTTGCTCACGCGCTTGCCGGAGAGGCGCGTCTGGTCGAGCATGTTGAGGAAGTCGGTGTTGCCGCCGGTGTTGAGCTGGTAGGTGGCGTCGATCTTGGCGCCGCGATCCTGCATCATCCGCGCCAGCACCCGGTGCACGATGGTCGCGCCCACCTGGGCCTTGACGTCGTCGCCGATGCACGGGATGCCCGCCTGGCGGAAGCGATTGGCCCAGGCGGCGTTGGAGACGATGAACACGGGGATGCAGTTGATCAGGCTCACGCCGGTCGCCAGGCAGCACTCGGCGTAGAACTCCGTGGCCTTCTGCGAGCCCACGGGCAGGTAGTTCATCAGGATTTCCGCTCGGCTGTCGCGGAGCAGGGCCTCGACCTCGGCCCGGCCGGCCGAGGGGCGGTCGGCCACGACAAACCGCTGGTGCTCGGGGTACTGGGCCATGTGCTCGCTGACCCCGTCCAGCACGTTGCCCATGGCCACGGTCACGTCGTCATAGCGGAAGTCGCGGCAGAAGGCCTTCGTGTTGTTGGGCGGGGCGAACACGGCCTCGTGAAGCGGCCGGCCTACCTTGCGATGGTCGACGTCCATGGCCGCCACGACCTTGACGTCGCCAGGCCGGTAGCCGCCCAGAACAGGATGCATCAGACCGACGGCGGCATCCTGACCGCCATGGGCCATCGTACCGGCGTAGTAATGAATCCCCTGAACCAGGGCAGAGGCGCAATTGCCGACACCGGCGATGGCAATTCGGATTTCACTCATATCTGGCTTCCCATCCCAGATCGCTGAACGCCGAGCACCTCCCAGCTAACGGTGAGTCCCTTACAACACGCCGTGTTATTCTATGGACACCCCCCTGTGGCGTCAACAGGCCCCAAAAGGGTTTTCCCGCCCCGGCTAAAGTGTCGGCAGGCCGGTGCGGGCGCAGTCCAGCAGCAGCAGAAACTCCACGTTGCCTCCCTTGCCCAGCAGAACCGATTGCATCACAGCCGTCGGCGCGTACCCGTCTTGGGCAAGGCGCCGGCAGACCTCCAGGCACACGCGCCGGGCCTCGTCATGGCTCAACGTCTCAGGAGGGCGGTGCCCGCGGAGCTTGGCCAGTTCGTAGTGGGGCTTGAGCAGTGAGATGATCTCCCCGGCCGCACGGCCGGCCGCATCGCGCTTCAGCCACCTAAAGGCCGCCGGGATAATGCGTTGCTGCACCGTCCAGCCCACGTCGATCGTCACGACGTCCGCCGGCTCAGGCGGCTCGGCGTGCAGGGCGTTGGTCCGCTCCAGCACGGCCACGCGCGGGTCGCGCCGCAACGTCCAGGCCAGGGCACCGTAGCCGGTGTCCACGGCGTAGACCCGCCGAGCACCGTGCCGGAGCAGGCAGTCGGTGAAGCCCCCGATGTTGCACCCGAAGTCCGCACACACAGCCCCGCGGACGTCCACGCCGAAGGCCTCCAGGGCAGCGTGGAGCTTGTCTCCGGCCCGGCTGACGTACTGTGCGCTGGCGGCGTGCATAATGCTGTGGTTCGGCGATCCGCATCCCCCTGGCCCGTGCTGGAGCCGCCAAGCCGCCGCGGTGAGAGGCCCACCTACGTGGGCAGCTTGTTCAGCCGCCTGGCCAGGCGCGACTTCTTCCGGGCGGCGGTCTTCTTGTGGATCGTTCCCTTGGCTGCGACCTGGTCGAGCGTCTTATATAGCGCGCGGAGCTGCTGGGCGGCCTGCTCGGGGTTGTTACCCTGAATGGCCAAGTCAAACTGCTTGACGGCCTGCTTGACCTGGGCCTTGCGCCGGCGGTTCCGCGCCCGCCGCTTGATGTTCTGACGGACGCGTTTCTTGGCTGAAAGCGAGTGTGCCACAACGGTTCTCCTGCCGCCTCAAGGCGGCTGCTACCGCAGACCGGAGCGAGGGATTATACCGCCTGGAGGGCCGGGCACAAGCCTATTTGCCCGCCGGGGGCCTCAGGCCCCTTCCCCCGGCGGCGAAGAGGACAGCTTCTTGCGGAGGTTGTCCACGCGGACGTGGACGTCCCTGTAATTGAAATCGATCATGGCCACCCTGGAGAAGTTGTCCAGGGCCCGCCCCAGCTCGCCCAGGTGCTCCAGCACATCGCCCAGCCCATAGCGCAGCTCCATCTCCTGGGCCTCGGTGAGCTCCTGCTGCGATAGCACCTTCTCCAGCGTCTTGGCGGCCTCGGGCAACCAGCCCTTCTTGGCGAACGCCTGGGCGAGCATACCGACTGCCCGCACTGCCCGGTGGGGGTCGCGCTGGGCCTGCTGAAGCGAGCCGATGGCGTCATCGTACCGCCCGGCCAGGAGCTGCCGCCGGCCCAGCTCGAACTTCAGTCCCAGGTCGGTGGGATAATTCACCACGCGTTCGCCGTACTCTTCCAGCTCGAACTCCAACTGCCGCCGGGCCTAGGCCGCGGCGCCCTGCTTGTCCCCGTCCTTGAGCAGTTGGCGGTACCGCCGCGTCATCTGGGCGATCCGGATGTCGCCCATCCGCATCTTGAACTGATAGGCCTTCAGGTCGTTGTAGGCCTTGGTCAGGACCTGGATCGCCTCGCCGTCGGCGGCTTCGTCTTCCAGCCTCACCAGCGCGTCCACGAAGGGGCTGATCTTACCCGGCTGGGAGGGGCTGTCCTGGTATTCGGCGCGGGACTTGTCGACCTGCTGTCGCAGGTAGGACGCCGGCTGGACCAAGGAGTCCTTCTCGATCAACTCCCTCTGCTTGGCCATGTCCTTGACGGACTGGGTGAAGTCGCCCTCCTGATCGTACTTGCCCTTCTGAATGGTGTGCTTGGCCGAGAGCTGCGAAAGCCTTGCCGCCGCGGCGCCGTCCTCCGGGCTGAGCGATCGCAGGATCTCGCAGGCCTGAATGGCCAGGCGGTACTCCTCGATGCCGTCGTAGGCGTCCACCAGCAGACTGAGCACCTTCTTGCTGGGCTTGGCCGGGGGGCGCTGGGCGATGAACAGGATGTCAGAGAACCACTTGACCACCTGGGGCAGGTCCAGCTTCCGGGCGGCCTTGAGGACCGTCGCCAAGTGGACGACCGACCCGGGATCGTGGGCCAGGAGGTACTCGGCGTTGATCATCTCGTCCAAGGCCGTCTTGCCACCGCGGTACTTGAGCTGGGCCAG